>NZ_CP152375.1:3000000-3199543 GCF_051132615.1 Neisseria sp. Ec49-e6-T10
AAAGCCTTCGTCAAGAAATAATCAAACAAGGCGGTCTACGACACTCTGTATTAGAAGCAATGATGCCTGTTGAATCAAGCAGCCAGTTAACCAATACGACCAATGGCATTTATCCAGTAAGAAATTTAAAAGTCATGAAAACATCTAGTACCAATAAAAATTTATTATTGGCACCAGACTTAGACGAACTGGCTCCCTATTATGATATTGCTTGGCATTTAGACTCTAAAGACTTAATTGAACTATATGCCATTATTCAAAAATTTACTGGGCAAGCAATCAGTGCTGACCTCTACCTTAATTTAAAAGATCATCAATCTATTTCCTCTCGACAGTTGCTTATGGACTTTATTTATATGATGCGTTTAGGGTGTAAAACACGATATTACTTAAATAGCGCGTCAGGTATCACACATAAAGGCTATGAAACAGTAGAAGAACGAAATTGTGCATCAGGTGCGTGTACGCTTTAAGTATTAAATTTTAACCATTTATTCAGAAATAAAAATCATGGACAAAAAATCAGTTTTTAATGCAGATAATCGCGCTTGGCAAACAGGTCATTACCCCTTATTTCTTGGAGAACCTTTGGCTCTTTATGATAGTGTCCATACCCCCTATCCAGAATTATTTGAGCTATATAAACTTCAAAAATCAATGGATTGGAGCGAAGACGAAGTAAACCTCGAACAATCCCGCATGGATTTACTGCATTGCTCTAAAAACAATTATGACATTATGGTCAAAACACTGGCGTTTCAATGGGAACTAGATTCAGTAGCATCACGTGCCATCGCACCACTATTCGCGCCTTTTGTCAGCAATAGTGAGCTGTGGGTCATGTTGACCAAACAGTCAGAAATCGAAAACCTTCATGCATTAACTTATTCCGAGATTATTCGTCAATGCCTTGCTGACCCCAAGGATGTATTTATAGAAGTCATGAAAAACGAAGAAGTCTTAAACCGCTCTACCATTATTGTTGAAATATTCAATACACTTCAAGAATATGGTGCGAAATATAAACTTGGGCAAATCGAACGAGATTCAGAAGAGTTAAAATCTGCGGTTCTTTGTGGATTCATCGCCCTGTATTGTTTGGAAAAAATAGAATTTATGAGTTCTTTTGCCTGTACTTTTGCCTTAGCGGAACAAAATATTTTTCAAGGAATTGCCAAACTGGTTCAAAAAATAGCTCAAGACGAACAAATTCATGTGATGATGGATGAAGCTGTTTTGAATATTTTATTAAAAAGCCCAGAGTGGCAAACATTATTTAAAGCAAATGAGAAAAAAATATACGAAATTATTCATACTGTTATTGAACAAGAAATAAACTGGAACCAATATTTATTTAGTGAAAATCGATCCATCGTTGGATTAAATGAAAAGCTATTAAACGAATGGGTACTTTATAATGCACAGGATATATACCATTTTTTAGGATTAAACAATCCTTACCCCGTTGTTGAACAAAAACCTTTGCGTTGGATGGATAACTGGTTAGATTTAAATAAAACTCAAAATGCAAATCAAGAAATGGATAATACAAACTACCGCTTAAATAGTGTGTTAAATGATGTTGAGGGCGAGCTTTTTCTATTGTAATATCGTCCAGAGAATAAATAAAAAGGCAAGCAAATGATTGCCTTTTTATGCTATTTTTTTCTTAACTATTGGGGCCTTAATTATGTCCTCTTTATGGTGAGTCGTAAAATTTGGTGGTAAACAACAAGCTGCCTCAGGCAGCCTGTCATGAATAAACCCAATTAAATAATTGTTCTCCAGCTTAATCTTCGACTTAAACCACCTGATGACTTATATTTGGGCAACTCCGTTTGTATCACTAAAGGACCATTTTCTGTTTCAACAATAATCGAAGACTGACCATCATACATGCCTTCTTTGTCTGAGCCCTGTTGACCTGTTGCATACCAAGGATCTTTATCTAAAGATCTTGTCTTATCCATACGACCGGCAACAAGCTGTCCATAACCATTCACACCGTTTTGATTCAAGCGCACACTTAACTGACTGCTTACTGCCGATGGTGTGCCTGATGTTTTTAAACCCGCAAAATAGTCCTTACTACCTGCTGTCGCTGCAAAATGGCTATTATCCGCTTTAGGGTGTCCGCCCGTTTGTGCATCCACGCTCATTAAATACCCACCACCACTGGCAACATCGCATAATTTATCACTAGCAGGAGGATTCACAATTTGGGTTGTAAAATAAACCGTATGCCCTGACACCATTGGCTGATAAACAACCCGCTCCCCTGTACCTGAGCTTAAGTCTATTTTCCAACCTTTTTTATCTCCTATATCGTCAGAAGAAAGGATTCTGTTACCAGAGCCATCCTCCTTAATAATCCTTTGTGTGACCAAATGCTCTTCTTTAATATCTTGGTCAACAGATACATTTAAATCATCAACAATGCCATAAAAAGACTGCTGCTGTTTATCCGTATTATCATCCTCTGTTAATAAACTACCTGTACCAAACACAACCATCAATTGACCATCTTTATGGAATATTGCTGGAGCAGAGGTAATAGGTTTATTGCTGTTCCCCTTAAATACTCGAGTCACACCTGAACCAGAACCCGCCTTACTTAAATCAAAACGATATAAATCACCTTTTAAATCACCTGCATAAACATAATCTGCAAATCCGTCATTATCAATATCAACTACTGTCGGACTGGATAACCCTTTACCATCTTTGGCATTCATATTTTGCCATTTTTGCCCTGTTTTCATATTCAATAAATAAAGCGTAGGTGTTCCTGTTGCATCTCCTGAATTAGTCTGATTTATTTTTGTTGAATAATAACCGCTGGCAATAATGGTGATCCATTTTTCTGCGCCACCATCATTCACTTTAGCAATCACTGGCGTACCAACGGTATAGCCTAAATTAGCCAAATCTGCATTGCCACCAGAAGCAGAAGTATTGGCACCATTGGTAAAGTCATACAATACCGAATCCGCATTGCCACCTGTTTGTGCAATTTGCGCCATATCTAAGGCATAAATACCTGCTCCACCTCTACCTGTACTGCCAACAACCAAATGAAAATCTGTGCCAGCAGAATCTCCTGTTATACCACGGTAGAATGAACCACCATCTACCAAATAACGATGCTCATTTTTGCCCTTTCCATAACTTTCTTCCATAAGTTTTGGGATCACTTGTCCAATAGTAGCCTTATCTTTTTGACGCAATGTCAAACTAGGCATATAAACAAAAGTCTCTTTATAGCCAGACGAATCTCGTTTAAACACATGTATGGTTCCGCCATTACTGCCAACAGAAAATAATTTATTTGGCGTCTGGGTAACAGAAATATTGCTGTTAATCACATCCCCCATCATAACTGGCGTACGTTTGCCTGATACTGTTGTACCTTGTAGCCACTTAATCAAGTTTGTTGCTTCAGGATTGGTCACCCCAAAAGTACTGGCTACATCATTTGTATTGGTTGTTTTTAAACTTACTGTTTTACCTGAAGTTTTAGACTTAAACCAAATATTGCGACCTGTCCCTGTTGTATAAGAAACAGGCTTTTTACTGGATAAGTTAATTTCACCTGTAGCGTTCAACCCGTATGAAAAAACCTCTGAACCCCAGTTACTTGAACTGTATTTAACTGAAATAGGCTCGCCTGGTGTTTGATTATCATCACTGGTATAAGCTGGTGGTGTACCAGCACGACTCATAGCAGCAATACTGCCAAGCGCTTTTTGTAATGAATCAACTAAGGCTGTTGAATCCTCTGCGGAGTAATATTCCCCCCCAGCAGCGTCAGCAGCTTGTTTTAGGTTTTGAGCAGCCCCAGCAGCACCTTTAGAAAAACCAATAGTATAAGTAATAATATTTTGTAAGGAAAAATTAGGATCTTGATATGATCCACCTTCTTTATCCACTCCTGCCGTTTTAAAGTCCCCTGTATAGGCTCTTTTGGCATAATCTGGTAAAGATAAAGATCCAGTAGGTAGCCCTGCAAATAAAGAATCACCTGAACGCTCTGACGTATTCAATCCAGCATTCGACTCACCATCAGAAATCACAATAATAAAATTTTTCTGACAACGATAATCAATAGGTGACGGTGCTTTTACCCTTGTTGACCAATTACCGTAATAGCTATTGGCAGAGGCTACATATGTAGGTGTTAACCCCTGAAAATATCGAAGTAATTGATAATAGATTGCAGGAGTTGGCGTACCACCTAATGCCTTAACAGCATTCACTTTACTGATTACATTAGAAGAATTATTCTCAGTAATAGGCGTAAAATCTTTTACATGAAAAGAGGAAAACCCCCAGTTAACAAGCGAGCTATTATTATTGATCAAATCATTAATTGCCTTTTTTGCAATAGGTAAACGGCAATTACTTCCTGAACAATTGCTACCACTCAAAGTCCAATTCATACTTCCAGAGCTATCTAACATAATCATAACATTAGGTTTTACACCTTCTGATTTAGAAGCAAGATATCCTGGTACTGGATAAAAAGGCGTTTCACTTGCGTATATTATTTTCGCCGATGTAAGAAGTAGCAATATGCTTATTGATTTTGATAAATTAAAATATTTCATAATCCCCCTCTAATTTATTTTTACTACAATTTTTAATATTAATAATCCATTATCTATAGAATATACAAATAAAAACATCACATAGGACTAAGGGGTCAATATTTTTAGACAAATGGTTAATTAAATCTAATTATACAAATAAACTTATTTTATATAATTAGATTTAATAACAACTAATAAAAAAATGACAAGATTTTATAAAAACAAAAATACTTACTCTTAAATTATTAAATTAAAAATTTTAATTTTTTTTATTTAAATAATAAAAACTTAATTAAATATTTTTTTGAATACTAAAAAAACTGAATGAATAGCGAATCAATAGAGCATTTGTTATGATTCTAGAAAACATGCTGAGAAATCCATCTTGATCCAGAAAATCTAGCTGATGTTTAAATGTCTAAAAAAGGAAAATATTATGAGAGCAAAAGCAGCAGTAACATTAAAAAACCAACAAGGTTTCGAAATTAAAGAAATTGAAATTGATGAGCCAAAAGCAAATGAAGTATTAATTAGAGTGGTTGCAACAGGTGTTTGCCATACGGATGCCGTTGCCAGAGATCTGGAAGGGCTCGTTGAAATGCCAGCTATCTTAGGTCATGAGGGCTCTGGCGTTATTGAAAAAATAGGAACCGATGTTCAAAACGTAAAAGTCGGTGATTATGTTGTGATGAGTTTTGCCTCTTGCCATCATTGTGAAAATTGCTTAACTGCCCACCCTTCTGCCTGTGAATCTTTTAATTTGCTTAATTTTGATGGGCGAACACTCGATGGCAGCACACCTTACCACTACGAAGGCAAAGATTTATCCATTTTCTTTGGTCAATCGTCTTTCAGTCAATATGTTGTGACTAAAGCTGATAATGTCATTCCTGTAGATGTAGACAATGAAGAGGACTTAAGTTTGTTAGGTCCATTAGGCTGTGGCATTCAAACAGGTGCGGGCACAGTAATTAATCACTTAAACCCTAAAGCAGGCGAAAGTATCGTTATTTTTGGCACAGGTGCAGTAGGCTTAAGCGCGATTATGGCTGCTAAATTAACAGGATGTGCACATATTATTGCCGTTGATATTCATGAACATCGTTTAGAGTTGGCCAAAAAATTAGGCGCCACTCATACCATTAATGGCAAAATGACCAATACTGTTGAAGAAGTACGAAAAATTACCAAAAAAGGTGCCCATTATGCAATCGAAACAACGGGCGTTGCGCCTATTGTGTTACAAGCAGTTCATTCAATTAAACCTTTAGGCACAGTGGTCATTGTCGGTTTTACTGGAGAAGTCACTTTCAATATACAAAACGATTTAATGGCAGAAGGAAAAACCATGGTCGGTGTTATTGAAGGTGATTCTGTTCCGCCATTATTTATTCCTAAATTAGTTGAGCTGTATAAACAGGGTAAGTTTCCAATTGATCAACTTGTAGCATTTTATTCGTTAGATCAAATTAACCAAGCTTTTAACGACTCTTCTTCAGGGAAAGTCATTAAACCCATCATTAAAATGTAATAGTAAAGATATTTCATAAGGAAGGTCAATGACCTTCCTCTACAATCAAATTGTGCTTCTCATGATCATCTATAAATGGCAAAAACATCATTGTGCCACTTACAACTGAAAACAAAGTCATAATCCATGGTGTATCATCACTAGACCCCACAAGTAAAAATGCTGAGACTACCGAACTGTCGATAATAATAGCATTCAAAAGCATTCTCATATTATGGAATCTCATTATCTTTACTTATCACAACAAATCTGATCTTATACTGTTTGAGCTTATTATTAAAATGTAACATCATTATATTTTTGCTGAAATACAAGGTGAATATGATTCTGCTTAATTGTTGCCTATTTCTCTTAAAAAAAGTAAACACTTACAATTACACTGTATTTTCCTGAAAAAACGCGTTGCTGAATGTTGATGGTTTTATGCTAATATCTATTTAATTATTTTTTGATATATTTACTGAAAGCATAAGTATGCCAAATGCCATTTTTAATAATATTCCTTTTCTTATCCTTTGTGTCTATATCATCTGTCTTTTTATTATCAGTATGTATGCCAATAGGCTGGCAAAAGGGAGCACCTCTGCATTTTTATTGGCTGGGCGAAAAATCACCACGCCTTTGTTGGCTTTAAATGTTGCAGCTTTGGCAATTGGGGCAGCTTCTACTGTTGGTGTTGCAGAAAGTGCTTATAATACTGGGTTAGCTGCTGGTTGGTATAATGGAGCATGGGCAGCTGGCGCCATTGTTATGGGATTAGTTGCTGCAGGAAAATATCGCCGTTTAGGGCTAAGTTCCTTACCAGAATTATTTGACCAAGTCTTTGGTAAAGAAAGCCGTTTACTGAGTGCTATTGCTATTTTAATTGTTTTGATGATGATTACCTCACTCCAATATTTGGCTGGAGGTGCTATTTTATCGTCTTTACTCCCAGAAATTTTTTCGTTTAAAAGTGGAATGTTGGTAAGCGCTGTTGTTTTTATCAGTATTGCTTTAATTGGTGGATTATGGTCTAGTGGATTATCAAATATACTGAGTATTACTTTAATTTATTTAGGCGTAATTATTGCTACAATACTTTCAGTCATGAACATAGGCGGACTTTCTGAATTGTCTACCCAACTTCCTGTCTCTGATCACTGGTTTTCATTAAAGGGAACGATTCCTATGGCCGTATTGGTCGGTTGGTTCGTGGTCATGATCACGCAAACCATTAGTGGTCAGGCAACCGTACAACTGGCTTGTAGTGCAAAAAACGATAAAGTTGCCAAAAGAGGGTTTATATGGGGTGGCATCATTATTTTTCCAGTTGGGTTTTTCTGTGCTGTGCTGGGCATGGTTGCAAGGGTGCAATTTCCTGATATTCAGCCAACTTTAGCGCTGCCACAAGTTATTCTTGCCCTTCCCCCAATTTTAGCTGGTATTGTGTTATCTGCTTTATGGGCTGCGGATGTTTCCACTGCCTGTACCATTCTTATTGGCTCAAGCACTTTATTTACACAAGATATTTTTAAACGTTTTGTTGCCCCACAAAGCAATACTCGTACAACACTTTGGATCAGCAGGCTTGCCATTATCTTTATTGGGATCATCACCTTAATATTGGCTTTACATGCTTCTGATATTGTTAAAACCATGATGATTGGCTTAAGTTTAACGACGGCATTTACATTGTTATTTCTTATGGTTATTTTTCGCCCACAATGGTGTCGAAAAAGCAGTGCCACTTGGACAACCTTAGCGGGTATTCTTGTGTTGGCCTTATGGCACTTTATTCCAGCCATACCCCAATTTTTCAGTAGCCAATTGCCTTTTTTTAACCATCCTATTTATTTAGAATGGATTATATGTACATTGGTATTCTTCTGCGTCCCTCTTTTTGATCAACGTAAAGTGAGCGCTATTAGCTTTCCTACAGACAAACAAGACTAAGCAACACAACCTTATTTTAAATAGGCAGCGTGAAACTGTAAATGTGACTCAATAAAGCTGGAAATGAAATAATAACTATGATCATATCCTTCCTGCATCTGAAGCTTAACAGGATAATTGCTCTTTTTAGCTGCCTCAAGTAAACACTCTGGTTTTAACTGTTCTGTTAAGAAGTTGTCTTCGCTTCCCTGATCAATCAACATTGGTATGTTTATTGTGGCTTTGCGAATAAGCTCACTGGCATCATAGTCTTGCCATGCAGTCAAATCATTGCCCAAATAGTTGCTGAAGGCTTTTTTACCCCATGGGCTGTTTATTGGGTTACAGATAGGACTGAAAGCAGAAACAGAACGATAGCGGTTTAGGTTACGTAAAGCAATCACCAATGCGCCATGTCCTCCCATAGAATGCCCAGAAATACTGCGTAATGAAGATACTGGCAAATGCTTTTCTATTAATATTGGCAGCTCTTGAACCACATAATCATACATATGATAATGTTTACACCAAGGCAGCTGTGTTGCATTTAGATAAAACCCTGCACCTAAACCCAAGTCATAGTCTGCATTTATATCATCCGGAATATTTTCCCCACGTGGGCTGGTATCTGGTGCAACTAACGCAATGCCTAATTGAGCAGCAATACGCTGTGCACCAGCCTTTTGCATAAAATTCTCATCATTACAGGTTAACCCAGACAACCAATAAAGAACGGGCACCTGTTGATGCTCAGCCTGAGGAGGCAAAAAAACAGCAAAGCGCATGGTGCACGCTAAACTTTCTGAATAGTGGGTGTACTGTTTATGCCACCCACCAAAAACTTTATTACAGCTGGTCATTTTTAAAGACATAATTACTCTCTAAAATTACTTATCATTGAATGAAGCATTCAGTAATGAATCACACTACGAATGCTTTTTCCTTGATGCATCAGTTCAAAAGCATCATTAATTGCCTCTAGACCCATTGTATGGGTAATAAAATGATCCAACTGGAATTCTCCCTTCATATAACGCTCAACAATTCCGGGTAACTCAGAGCGACCTTTTACACCACCAAAAGCGCTTCCACGCCAAACACGCCCTGTGACCAATTGAAATGGACGTGTAGAAATTTCTTGCCCAGCCCCAGCTACCCCAATAATAACGGATTCACCCCAGCCTTTATGACAACATTCAAGCGCAGAACGCATCACATTAACATTGCCAATACATTCAAAAGAAAAATCAACACCACCATCAGTTAATTCAACAATCACCTGTTGAATAGGTTTATCGTATTTGGAAGGGTTAATACAATCAGTCGCACCAAGTTTTTTAGCCAATTCAAACTTAGATTCGTTAATATCAATGCCAATGATACGACCGGCTTTAGCCATAGTTGCGCCAATAATGGCAGATAAACCAATACCGCCTAAACCAAAAATAGCAACGGTATCACCTTCTTGCACTTTAGCGGTTTTCAATACAGCACCCATACCAGTAGTCACCCCACACCCTAACAAACAGATTTCCTGCAAAGGCGCTTCTGGATTCACTTTAGCTAAAGAAATTTCTGGTAATACGGTATATTCAGAGAAAGTTGAACAGCCCATATAATGATAAATTGGTTGACCATCTTTATAAAAACGGGTTGTGCCGTCAGGCATCAACCCTTTTCCTTGCGTTTCACGCACAGCACTGCATAAATTGGTCTTGCCAGAAGTACAAAATTTACATTGACCACATTCAGCCGTGTAAAGAGGAATCACATGGTCCCCCACTGCAACACTGGTTACCCCTTCGCCAACCATTTCTACAACCCCACCCCCCTCATGCCCCAAAATTGCGGGAAATACACCTTCAGGGTCTTCGCCAGATAAGGTAAAAGCATCTGTATGACACACTCCAGTGGCAACGATACGAACCAAAACCTCACCTGCTTTTGGTAACATAACATCAACTTCTTCAATAGAAAGTGGCTGATTGGGTGCCCACGCAACAGCCGCTCGAGACTTGATAAACTTTTCAGACATATGTGCTCCATCTTAATTTTAAATATAATTATTTAAAATGATTCAAAATCCACATGGATCATATCATTTTGTTATTGAATGTATGAAATTACTCTAGCTTACTGTATTTTATAACTTCGTTACTCTATCAGAGTCAATTTTTATGCGTTTATGATCATCCTTATCAATCTGACCATAAACTTTAACTTTATCCCCTACTTTTATTACATAATCATCATCAATTTCAATGACGATACTACCACTACTGTCTCGAAGTAAATACTGATCATCACCAAGACGTTTCACTATTTTCCCAGTCAAAACAACATGTGTTTCATCACCTAATTGTTTGGCTTGTGTTACAGTAACATTTTGGGCATACGATTGATCATCATTATCTGCAAAAACACTACTGCTAAATAATAAAGTAACAACAGACATCAAAATGGTTAATTGTTTTTTCATATTGGTTGCTCCTAATAAAATTTATTGTTGCATAGATATTTTTCTAAAACATATATGTGTTGACGTTAATTTTTACATTCAATTAATTAAATATTGCAATTATTTTTCAACAAATAAGATTTTATAACAAAACTATTAAAATATCATTAAAATTTAACAAACAAACCAAGAAAAAAAATCATGAATAAAAACAAAATATGTCTTATAACCCTATTTCACTACAAGCAATAATATTTTCTTTAAATAAAGCTGAATTGACTGCAATATCTAAAATAGGAGAAGGTGGTAAATAATTGGCTTTTCCTAAAAACTGCATATCCAGAATCAATGGGTTATCAACATTACAAGCTAAGTCAGCCAAAACCATACCAGCCACCGTTTGTTTTGAGATACCAGAACCATTGCAGCCAGATGCAATATAAACATTGGAAGACAAACGCCCCCAAATTGGCGCACCATTTCTGGTAACACTGATGATACCTGACCATGTTTTTTCGATACTCACATCATTTAAATTTGGGTAAATTGATGCAAAAATTTTTCTGTGTTTCTGTGTCGCTTGATAAGTTTGATTTGAACTAATTTGTCCATTTGGTGCAAACGAAACGTGTTGTCGAATTAAAAATCTATTATCTGGGGTAAAACGTAATGTAGCAGCGGCAATAGCATTAATAGGTAAAATACCCCATGGGGTCATTTTCGGTAACCTACTTAACTGCTCTTTTGTAAGTGGTTCTGTTAAGCTGGAAAAAGTCGCCATTGGTGCTTGATTATTTGCCTGAGCAAATAACTGACCTGCAACAGCATTGGTTGCAATCATAACATTTGCTGCTGATATTTCCCCATATGGCAGTTTAATTTTGACATATTTGCCTATATCCAGCGATAGCACAGGGCTTTGCTCATAAAACAAAACGTTTTCAGGTAAATGCTCAGCTAGCCCGATCATCAATTTGGCTGGGTTGATCAAAATACCATCATTTGTATGTATGCCTTTTTGATAAAATTTTGTACCAAATCGATTAAAGATTTCGTCTTGTTGTAATACAGAAAACCCTTCATTTAATGACTGAAGCTCATGTATGTGTTGATTTAAAGCCTGATCAAATTTCTGATTAACAATACAATAATATTTACCTACCTCAGACCATTCACAGTCAATATTATTCATACTGACAAATTCACGTAACTGTGTAACCCCTGAAGAAAGAATACGGTTATAAACTTCAGCTTTTTTTAACTCAGATGCAGAACTATTTATTTGATGAGCCAAACCAATAATAAAACCAGAGTTCCTTGAGGAAGCATTATTTTCAATTGTATTGGCTTCAAGTAAGATCACTTTGGCAGAAGGATTATTTTCGGCTAGTCGCCTCGCAAAGGCAAAACCAGCATAACCTGCGCCAATGACCACCCAATCTGCTGTTGTATTTCCTGTAAACGAAGGAAAAACAGGAAAACGCTCAGGATAACTAAGCCACCCATTATAATTCTGGTTAAAAGGAATTTTTGCTTCTTTCATTTTTATTTTATGCTTTGATAATGAGCTTTTCATTATAGCCTGTTATGCGCTCAATTAGACAAAAATCTCCGTGCTTTCTTAAGAATGAATTTCTCCCATAAATAAAAGCCTTTAATCAAATAAAAAACTCAACTAGTTTTACTAAATATTGGCCAAAATTCGGATCAGTATAAACATATATTCTTTTAATTAAAGCACTTTATGCGTCAAATTCAAACACACTGCTAAATTTATTGCTTCTAAAATAAAATTGATTGGTCAGTTTTCCTGTTTCCTCAACTTCTACAATAACCGAATCTCCTATTTGTTTGATTATAAATTGATCAAAATGATATTCAAGCTGTTCAAAAAATATTTTCAACCAAATATTTATTATTCTGATGAAATAACACTATGCCTTTGAGCACACCTTATTTTGCAAAAAACACCTCACAATTTTCAATTAAAAGGCTGGCGATTTTATCAATATTTCTTGAACTGACTGCCTTAAAATAAGCAAACACATTTTGTTCATAACACATCTGCTTTTCTTTCATAACCTATATTTTGACTGATTAAATATTGAACTTGATTAAACTTTATTTTTATGTAACCGTTAATTCAATATGTTGAGTACCCAAAACAGATTCAACAAGATCGAGTGCGAAATATTTTTTTGTATAATCTTTTTGCATATGCTCTTGCATAGCCAATTGATTACTAAACACCTCCCAGAGCGTAAATAATTCTGCATGATCATGATGTTGAAAAACTTTAAAAACCTCACAACCTGGTTCCTTAATGGTTTGTTCGATTAATGCTAAAATAGCCACCTTAAGTTCTTCTGCACGCTCAGGTTTTGCTCGAATGAGTACAGTCAGAGCAATTTTTGTTTCCATCGTATAAACTCCTAAATTACTCATTGATACCTGTCATGGCAATTTGCGGGTATCGAGCACCAGCCACATTATGATGAAAATATTCTCTTAAAGTAGATAGCTCATCTTGAGACAAAAACACAGACATACTCTGAAAATTATCAAAAAGATATTTTTCAGTACGCGTACCAGGAATAATATGAATATGCTCACCTTGGTGTAATACCCAAGCAAGGGCTATTTGAGCCAAACTACACTCTTTAGCTTGAGCTAATAAATTTAATTGAGCCACCAAAGCTAAATTATGATTGATGTTCTCTTGATTAAATCGTGGCATAAACTGACGAGTATCTCCTTGTTTTTGAACTGATTCTAAATTCAACATACCTGATAATAAACCACGACTCATCGGGCTATAAGCAACAAAAGCCGTATTATGGTCTTTACAAGCCTGTAACATGCCGTCTTCAGGCTCCAAAGACAATAAAGAATACTCGGTTTGAATAGCCGCTATAGGATGAATTGCTTGTGCTTGCAAATATGTTTCTACAGAAACTTCTGAAAGCCCAATTTCCCTAATCAATCCCTCTTGTACAAGCTCTGCCAATATCCCTATTGTTTCTTCAATCGGTGTTGCAGGATCCCTACGGTGTACGTAGTATAAATCTAAGTAATCTACACCTAAACGGTCTAAGCTTTTTTCACATGCTTCACGTACATATTGAGTGCTGCCATCTACTGTACGAGCCATTTCACCATTAGCATTGCGTTTAATACCAAATTTAGAGGCGAGAAATAAATCATAACGGCTATATCTTTTTATAAATTTACCCAGTAAACATTCATTAGCACCCATACCATACATATCTGCAGTATCAAAATGACGGTAACCAATTTCTACAGCCTTATCTAAAATCGCTAAATTTTGATATTCATCACTTTTTCCATAAAACTCACTCATCCCCATACAACCCAAACCTACTCTGGGTACTGAATTTTGAGCCAATTTACCTTTTTGAATCATCATATTATTTTTCATATAACCATTTTCCTATTATTTATTTGTTATAAACCACCTGATCAAGATGAAAAACAGTGTATACAAATTCCATTTTTGCAGCTATATTTAAAATTGGATTATTTAATTGCAAAAATGAAATTATGTTAGATGACATAGCCTTATTTATCAAAATTGTTGAATCAGGTAGTTTTAATGAAGCAGCGAGAATATTAGACATGCCACCTTCAACCTTAACCAGACGAGTACAAAATCTAGAACGCCAACTTGGTTGTAAACTATTATTACGCAGTGCCCATCGCACAGTTCCTACCCAAGAAGGTTGGCAATATTTTGAACAGTGTCGCCCATTATTATATGCACTTGCCCAAACGACCCAAAAACTAGATGAAACATTTAATCAAGTTTCTGGCACACTCCAAGTTTTAGCACCAACTAACCTTGCAAATGGTCTATTGGCACCTGCTTGGGTGGAATTTATGCAGGAAAACCCTTTAATTAATTTGTCTTTAATACTGGCCAATCATACTGAAGACCTAATTGGTAAAGGTGCAGACTTAGCAATTAGAATAGGAAAACAACCCGACTCATCATTAAATATGCGTAAACTGGGTTCTGTCACTAATTTATTGGTGGCTTCCCCTAACTACTTAAGGCATGCACCTCACCTAACCATGGAAAAATTAGACAAACACAAATTAATTGTTGCCAACCCCTTATCTATATGGACATTTAAACATAAACAAAGCAACGAAACATTTAGAATTACCCCAAAAGCATACTTCGAAGTAAACGATTTATATTTAGCTATTAAAACAACCCTTGCAGGGCTAGGGATACTTTTTTGCCCATTAAGCCTTTGCTATAAATATATTGAACAAGGTGATCTTGTTCCTGTATTACCAGAGTGGCAGAATGAGCCAAGAGAAATTTTTGCAGTTTGGTCTCAACAGCAGTTTCTGCCCGCCAGAGTTCGAGCGATGGTTGATTTCTTGGTTTCATATGTCAAAACACAACCTCTTTTAAACGACTAAGTATCTTTATTTATAATTTTTACCTTGTTTATACACCAGTTGACGATTTATAAATAATAATTTATGATTTTATCATTCATAAAATATAAAAATACCTACCTAAAAATTTGATTGAAAGGTAATTATGCGATATCTTATTATCCTCTGTTTAAGTCTACTACTGCCATTTTCTCATGGAGAGGTTATGAATAAAGAAAACTCTAACTATCATCGATTAATAACCTCAGGCGTCATGTTTAACTCCATAAAAGGGAAACAATTTTCTATTGCAATTAGCATGAAAAGTAAAGACTTCGATAAATATTTAAGAAATACACCAACAAACCCTCCTATTACAGGAAAAGTTATCATCCATTCAGCTCAAGGAGTTCCCCAAATACATAGCTTAGTATTTACTCCTGACTTTCTAGGGGAAACTGAATTTACTTCATATGAACCTTGGAAAGAACTAACATCTAAAATATTAGTAGATGAAAAGACAAAAAAACCAATTGTATTAAAAAGAGGACAATATATTATCATACCTGAGTTATATATCCCGAAAAGTGCCCCTAATAACATCTTAACTATTATTAAAATAATGGAATTAGATCAGTTTGAATAGAAGAGGTATTGTTTATGAGCGAACATGCAACAATTACTATTAAAAATGATCGAGATTTAAATAATCGAGACTGGTCAGGTCGTACTGGTTCAGAAGGCGCAATTCATACATGGCTTGAAGTATCATTACCAAATAAAGATCCTGTTATTATAAGTTTTGGAGTAGCAGATGCTATAGGTACTGTCTGGGAAAAACCAGGAACTTTTTATAATCACCCTAACCGACATTTTGATGACTCAATATCTTTTCAAGTCCCAGTTGAAGATGCACAAAAGGTGATTGACCAATACATAAATGATCGAAATAATCCTCCAAATTATGAAATTCTTCCTAATAAAGGGGAAAATTTTAATTGTGTGACATATAGTAGTCATCTTCTAGAATCTATAAATATAAATATATTAAGGGGAATTAGTAATCCATACAAAGTTGATAATGCTATAGATGCAGAAAAGTTAGAAAGAATAAAACAAGGACTCAACCCAGATACAGGTGCTTCAGTACAAGAATTAAACCTAAATACAAATGTACTGACTAACAACATAAACTCAAATTCTTTAGAAATACAGAAGCTACACGAAAAAATAGGTGGCTATCTTTACCCAATATTAGCAGAAAATAATGTAAGCCAAGGTCATGCAGATTCCATGGTAGCAACTGCTGTACAACAATCTGTTTACGCCAATATTAATGCAGATCAAGTACAATTTGTGGGCATTGATAAAAATAAGAATTTAATTAACGTATTTAGTACAGACTCACTCTATAAAATGGCTAGTTTTGATGCCATTGCTGCAAGTAAAAATAACCCTGATGAAGTACTGGCTAATGCTCAAAGAGAATTAGATCAACCACAGCAACAAGAACCACAATTAAAAGAACGGAGTGGTCATTCCATAGGATAGTGCTATTCATACTCTCTAGTTTTTGTTAGCCAATGATTATTAGATCATGCTTAATTATCAACCATAATATCTATCGACATACTACTGTAAGGTGCACAAAAGCGCTCACTCACCTTAAATTAACCCTTCTTATATAAGCTCTGTCTATCTCCTTTAACTTCAGTATTCAGTATATTGACTAAAAAAATAAATTTATTTTTCTATAAATAATTTCAACTCAAATAACCATTATTTAAATCATAATAATTAGATATATAAAACATTAATTATTACTCTTTTTCTTCCCATTTTTATTTGCTAAGATAAATTACATGATTATGGTTAAAGACAAAAATTTAATCATGATTTATGACACAAACTTGACTAAATAACGTTAAGTACTACTTATTAAAATGGAGTACTCATCATGGTTAACGGTTATATTCTCTACATCAGTATTTTGTTCCTAAGTATTTTACTTCTGTATTTTTTTGGGTTTATATACGGGGAATCAAATTTATATTTTCAAACAAAGTAATGGAAAAAGACCTATAAAAATAATAGGCTTTTTTCCATTTTTTCTTCAACTTAAATCAAAATAACAAACTGATTTTTAATCATGCTGCTTATATTTAGCCCCAAAAAAAGCTTCAAATTCTGTTTAAATTCATCTAAACTTCCCTATTAAAATCAATTTTTTGTAGTATGCGGTGATGAAAACCAACTTTACAAATTGAACTATAATCATCGTTAGCTGTATTTAATGTAAAAAACTGTATATGAACAAACAAACATCATCAATAAAGTTTGGTACTTTATTATCCTTTCTTGCTGCTTTTGGTTTTTCTTTTAAAGCCATTTTTGTCAAATTAGCCTATAACGCTGCCTCTATTGATGCCATTACTCTTCTTATGCTTAGGATGAGCTTTTCAGTGCTGTTTCTAGTGATACCCACAATATTCATCATTAAAAATGGCAAAAAATTAGACAAAAAAGATTATATTAGCCTAATAATATTAGGCGTGATAGGCTACTATGGTTCAAGTATTCTCGATTTTTTGGGGCTTCAATACATAACCGCAGGCTTAGAGCGTTTAATTTTATTTTCATACCCCACACTAACCATTCTAATTGGCATTTTATTTATGGGGAAAAAATTTGAAAAAAAATTACTATTCGCTCTAGCACTTTCTTACGCTGGTATATTATTGGCATTTTTACATGATTTAAATGTATCAAATGATATCAAGTCAGTCATAATAGGCGCTACTTTCGTTTTTGGCAGTGCATTAACCTATGCTATCTATAATGTAGGAGCAGAAATTACCATAAAACGTTTGGGTGCAATGAAATTTTCTGTGCTGGCTTTATTGGTTTCAACAGCCTCAACTCAAATCCATTTTTTCTTCCAAGAGCCCCTATCTTCGCTACAAGGCTTACCAATAAGCATCTATCTGTACTGCATTGGCATGGCGCTTTTCTCAACGGTGTTGCCCATATTTTGGCAATCAGCAGCTATCCACAGAATCGGGGTAGAAAAGGCTGTCATGATTGGTATGCTTGGGCCAATGTTCACCATTTTTTTTAGTTGGTGGTTGCTTGGTGAAACCATTTCATTCGAACAGATACTGGGAACATTTTTCGTTGTTTTAGGTGTTTTTATTGCCATAAGACAATAAAAAATTCATTGATTATTTAAATTTTTATTTTTTAACCAATCAACAATATGTTGGATTTTATGGTTATTTCTTTTGTTATTCTATGCAACAGCAGATATAACCACGTTAAATACCTCTTTAAGATTACATCAAGTGGTGCAATACTACTATTGGATAATGGCACCAAAGCCACCGTTGGTGACAACTGACAAGTGCTATTTGAGACAAAATGGAACTGGTTTTATGGAATATTTAAGGTTGAAACCCATTTAGACGACAAAATGTAATCAGCTCATCTACATCCATAGGGTTAATTTAACGGGCTGGCATAATAAAATGAGCTCCTTCAAATGCACGAATACTGACGTTTTCATTAGTAGCTAATCGATGACCTTTATTTACAGCAATGACCAAAGGAGAGGTTGTAAGAGGGTAAAGGAGTCAAATCGTTTTTATACTCACCATATTCAATAAGTTTGAACCCAATTTATTAATCTATTAACACACAAGATACTGGGCGACGTTTAGAATAAGGCATAGGTTTTGCATACCCTACTCGTAAAATAATGGCAGGATATTGATTGGCAATATTTAATTGTTGTTTTAATTGTTCAGTGATTTCCTCTTCTTCACAAGGCTGATTCATATAAGTAGAAGAAATCCCTTTTTGCGTTAAACTCAACAAGAATCGTTGTAGCTTTTGCCCTAATTGTATCCAATCATTCACCTCATTGTTTTGGGTCGTTAATAAAATAAAGTGAGATGAAGAATCGATTTTTTTTATATCACTTTGATTTTGTTTTTGGCTATTTAAAAAGCCAGACATAATTTTTTTTGACAACCACCGAGGAAGATTGGGTGCACCAAAAGCGTCATACCCCAAACCATCGAGCGTTTCAATAGAATGGGATTTATTATAGCGAATCCAATACGAAAGCTCCGCAATAAATTCAGCATTTGCCATTTGTTTATTATTGCCCTGCACGATTGCTTTTTTCACTATTTCAAATTCTGTTGTACCATTTTTCCAGAAGTGAATATGAATATTTGGGTCTTGAATGGTTTGTGTCATACATTGATAAAGCTCTGTTTCATTAATAGCATGACCATTAAAAGTGCGACGATTCGTTTGTCTATTCTTCAACAAATCTAAAGAAAAATCAATACTGTTATTTGTATTAGTAGCAAGTGTCAGTTTAGTACATATGCCACCACCTGATAGAGATATTATGTTTAAATCATAGCCTAATTGATTGGCTGCTATATTCATATTTTCAAGACAACAACCTAAACTGATATAAAGCTCTCGGTGATTTGGGTCAACACAGGGTAAGGCGCGAGACAAATCGGGTTTAATCGTTATATTATTATGATCAATTTGAAATAACCAAGGCTGTGTATTATACCCAGATGGTGCCATAATGGCATAGTTTAATATTGCAAGAGTATCTTGTTTAAGATTAGGCATGATATAGTTTATAAGTCAATATTACCTCCATTGTATCCAATAATTGGATTATTATTCTAATATAATAATTAATAGTAAAGCGTATCTTATCAAAAAATGAAGTAATGACTTATAAGAAGATGGCGCTACCTACTGTAGACATAATCAGGCTATATTGCAAAGCTAAATAAAAAAACAGAAGAAAGTCTGACTCGCCTCTGCTTTAAGAACTTTATTTTATCTTGAATACACTACTTTTACCATTGGTAATTTAAACCCGCTTGACCTTCATAACGAGTGTAATTATTCCCCCCCCATTGAGCACCAACTTGCCCCCATAATTTCCAGTTTTTAGAAATAGTACCTTGTAGACCTAATTTACTTTCCAATCTATTTTTAGGTACTTCGTCCTTAAAAACTTCCCCGTTAAAACTTAACTCATTTTTTGTTGTATGATGTAGCCAGTTGGTTTCTATAAAAGGCTTCACACTATACCCTTCAACGACTCTACCATATAGCCTTGCGCCGATACGAGTAACCAAACCATTGGCTTTTGCGTTTCTTACTTCTATATGATTACCATCATTATGGTCATCTGCACGGTAATGTTTATAAGTTACTTGAACTTGAGGGGTAAGCATCATTTCCGTATTGCCTTGAGTGGCTAAATGAAAACCATAACCTGCTTCTAGCGAAGCTGCCCAATTATTTGAGTCGTATTTCTCTTCATTATTGGCTTGAGCTTCCCCAGTCACTTTATTTTTATACCAACCATATTGTGCCCAACTGTCTAGGTACAAACCTTTACCCTGTGCTTCATCGGCAAACCAAGTACCATATAAGCCCACACTATACCCCGTGACCTTACCTTTAGCTGCTGTACCTGTATATTTTGAGCGTACATCTGATTCAGTTTGCCCATACGCCCCCATAACACCAAGGTTTAAATTGCCTTCTTGCAACTGCCATTTGGCAATATCACCACCTAAATGGATGATGCTACTATCTGTATCTATATTCATCGAACCATTGATGCTTTTATTCTTGGTATTACGGGTTGATGCTCTAAGCCAGATAGATGAATTTTTCTGGCTATTTCCTGCTACATTATTTGCATGCCCTTGCCGATCATATAAAGTATGTATAAACAATGCCGAAGCTGCTGTTTGATTTGCTAAATAAGCCCCAATAGATGGGTTTCTTAAAACAATATCTGGTTGCTCTGGCTTTGTGGGGGGATCAATTGGATCTAAAGGATCACCACCAGGTTCTTCTTTTAAGACACTGGTTAAATACCAGTTTTGATTGTTTTGCCCCTTAACCAGAACATACTCATATGTACCTGCTGCAATAGCAGAATGCTGAATAAAAGTATCCGTACCAGAAGTACCCGTTACAATCACTTCTATACCGTTATTGGTTTGAGCCCCTAACCCACCTATATTGTTTACTTTTACATAAGTGTTACCACTGGCAGTACCATCAATAACCAATTTATCCGTACTGCTGGAGTCGTCCCCCAAAACAGTATCTATTAATAGCAGGGCATCATTACCTATATAATTATTATGAAATGTTAACATACCAATACTATTGTAACCTGGGCTAATAGTCGCCCCCGTATTTGCAGTGACTTGTTGACCAACACTGCCATACCCACTAAGTATCCCACCATTATTAATGGCTACTATTCCATTAATATGTGTGCCATTGGCACTGGCCCCAACAACCAGATTACCTTGATCGATTTGCCAATTTGTTGTGTTATTGTTTCCCGTTGTTGTGCCTTCAAGAATCCAATCATATAAACCTATTTTATTAAATACGGTGTTTTTCCAATAACCAGTCAATTGAGACAAATTAAAAATATTGTATCCAGTAGCTGCCGTACTATTCAAAGAAAAAGCATGACCTATTGAGACACCTTCATTATAGATGTCTCCAATAAACCGGCCATTTGTTTGTAATTCAATTGTATGTGCTACGGAAGCCGTTATATTTAAAGCACGAGAATAAGTAGCTCCATCACCATTTAATCCCGAAGAAATCACACCAGCATTAATGAGGGTTGAGCTGCCCATATTTGAACCAAATGTCACACCTCTTCCACCCTCACCATTGACATTATTATTGTCTCCACCACTAATGGTACCTGTGTTATAAATATAAGCACTAGAGCCATCAATATAGATACCATGCCCGCCCCGAGTAGAACTGGTTGTGCCATTACCTTTTCCACCTCGAATCGTACCACTATTATTAACAGTTATAGAGCCACCAGATTCAACTGAAATCCCCGCACCACCTCTGCTTGTAGTACCATCCCCACCAATAATTTCACCCAGATTGTCTAATCTTGAAATAATCGAACCATTATTTAAAAAAAGCGCGTTACTGCCCGCTATATGATTATCAGCACCATAAATTTGACCACTGACCCCATTTGTCATGGTATTAATGATGCTATTATTTAGGTATAATCCATTTCCTGTGGTTGCTGTATTATTCCCTGCACTTGCCGCCAATAAAAAACCATTATTTTGAAAATCATGAATTGACGAGCCTGAACTTAAAGCCAGTCCATGCCCACCTCTACCAGTGATACTCGTTGTATCACCACCGATCAAACGACCATTATTGATTAAGGTGCCAGTAAAATTGCCATTAATGAATAACCCAGAACCACCAGAAGAAACCGTTGCACCAGTATAAATACTGCCTTGATCAATAACTTGTGTTAAATTTGTGTTACTGGTTATGGTTAACTCTACACCTGCATACCCTGTATTTGTACTACTGTCTGTTCCGCTTCCTGTGTATAAACCTGATGGTGGTAAATTATCCCCCAAATAACCAGCCGCCCCAAAAGCCTGACAATATAAATTTAGCAAAGAAAAAGCAATGGCTGTTTGACGAAATATTTTTTTATGCACAATGGTACTTTCATTAGGTGTTTAAATGATAATACGGCTAAGAACCATTTACTCGCTTTAATCAGTCATGCTACTCATTATTTAAGATATATTCAAATACAATCTATATTTAATAACAAATTTCCTGTGCAAGCTAGGTTTTTCCTTACAAAATCAACATTTTAATATTTTAAGATCTGATAAAATAATAATTTATTAATTATTCGATTTAATAAGTGGGAAAGAATCAAAACTAACGGCTTGCAAACCACTTTTTTGTAAAGCACGAATATTCTGATGATCATTGCCTTCTGGCGTAGCCAATACACTGCGATAGTGTTCTGCAAATGCCAATAAAGCTTCTTCATGAGTAAACCCTTCTAATATGGCTAATGCCAATACTTTACAAGAACCCTCATTTTGCCCAGTAATATTCACTACATAACCATTATTAAAAGCGGTAGGCTGAAATTGATAATTTTTTTCAATAAATGCTAAGGTATCAACAAATTGATGATCAGAATGGGTCAGTTGTTTACGAAAATCAGCTAATGTCACTTTCTCTCCTTGAATGCTTGATACATTAAGCTTATTATAAAATAAAATGAATAGCCACAAAAATCATTAATCATAATTTTATGTAATATTAACCG
This sequence comes from Neisseria sp. Ec49-e6-T10, assembly GCF_051132615.1. GTDB lineage: Bacteria > Pseudomonadota > Gammaproteobacteria > Burkholderiales > Neisseriaceae. Next base: position 3,023,100 of record NZ_CP152375.1, read on the forward strand.
TAATTTACATTAGCCGTATCACTTACACCCACTCTCTACTTTTTCAGTCATATTGATGATTCATATATTTAAACAGCCAATAAATTAAATTAATAAATAATTAATTAAACTTGACATAAAATATAACAAATAATATAGTCAATATTCACTCACATCAATCTAAACATTACAGGTAATTTAGGAGATTATTATGTCTAAAAAAGTACAATTAGAACAAGCGGCAGCAGAGTTTAGCAAAGCAACCTCAAACCATCCTTTCTTATTTGAATTACCGCCAGAAGAAGGCAGAAAAGCGGTTAACTCTGTTCAAGACTCTGCTGTATTTAAACACCCTGTTGATATAGAAGACCGTCAGACTGATTTAGGTCAATTAGGAAAAATCAATGTTCGCATTATCAAACCCAAAGGTGCAATAGGAAAACTACCTGTATACTTTTATATTCATGGTGCAGGCTGGGTTTTTGGTAATGCACATACACATGACAAACTGGTTAGAGAACTCGCGGTGAGAACCAATTCAGTAGTGGTGTTTCCTGAATACTCTCTTTCGCCGGAAGCCAAATATCCAACAGCAATTCACCAATGTTACTCTGTACTAGAACAAACCGTTGCAAATGCAGATAAAGAAAATTGGGATGTGAATAACTTAATTGTTTCAGGAGATAGTGTTGGTGGCAATATGGCAACTGTCATGACTATATTGGCCAAACAAAAAAATGGTCCCAAAATTAAAGGACAAATTTTATTTTATCCAGTAACAGATGCAAGTTTTGAAACAGAGTCTTATAATGATTTTGCAACTGATTACTTCCTTTACAAAGATGCCATGAAATGGTTTTGGGATCAATACACAACGTCAGAAAAAGACCGTAATGAAATCACAGCATCGCCTTTACGAGCAACAGTTGATCAACTAAAGGGATTGCCTGAAGCTTTGATTTTAAATGGTGAAGCAGATGTGTTAAGAGATGAAGGCGAAGCTTATGCAAGAAAACTACGTGAAGCTGGCGTACCTGTAACAGCAGTACGTTTTCAAGCCATGATTCATGATTTTGTTATGCTCAACTCTTTAGATCAAACTCACGCATGCCGTGCAGCAATGAATTTAGCTGTAAGTTGGGCAAACGAAAGAAATAAATAAAACAAAAAGAACAAAGAAGGATTGAGATAAATTTAATCCTTCTTTGTTATCAATATTACATTCTGTGCGATCAAAATAACGTCTACTCAATTATGACATTATCTTTAAATCGTATTTCTTCTATTTTTTGCATTTTAATATGCATATAGCATTTTTATAAATTTTATTAAGAGAATATTATATATTAATTTCACAAATCAAGTCGATGGTTTCAAGTAATAGAAATTTTCAGATGAAGGATATAATATCTTTTCATTTAAAAAAATAGAGCACATAAATAAAATGCGCTCTATTTGATTTAAGTGATTCAAAATTTTTAAAATGATAGTGTTGCAGTCAAATAATAAGCACGACCGGGTTCATTATAACTTTGAGCTCCTTGAGAAGTACGATACAACTGTTTATCAAACAAATTGCTGATTCCTGCACGAACCTTAAAGTATTTATCAAAGGTATAGCCCGCACTGATACCAACTAAACTATAACTGCCCACCTCATCTTGTGGCATGCCGCCTTCTTTATTTTCAATTCGACTATTGGCATGTTCTCTTGGTTTTTGCCTTCCATAATTGGTTAATGTTAGCATTGTGGAAAACTTGTCGTTTACCTGCCAATCCAAACTACTGTTTACAGTATATTCAGGAATAATAGACAAAGGGTCATTCGTCTCTTTATCTTTAGATTCAATCATATAAGTAAAGTTACTGATCCATTTAAGATTGCTTAGAATCGGGATAGTAATATTACCCTCTAAACCTTCAACAACGGCTTTTTTAGCATTGCGCCACTGAAAAACATAATTGCCTTTATTGGTCACTTCTATTGCTTCAATGCCCGCAACAATTTTGTTTTTATAATCATTTCTAAACCAAGCAATACTTGCTGCCCATTCATCTTTTTCAAACTGAATACCAAGCTCTTTATTGACACTGGTTTCTGCCTTTAAATCACTATTGCCCAATAAATAACAAGAACCAGTAGAACCAACTTGTAAAGAACAACCATTTCCTCTAGTAAATAATAAATAATTAGCGTTACTTTGATATAGATTAGGCGTTTTAAATGCTCGGGCAATACCACCTTTAATAGTAAAATAAGGGCCTAAATGTTGAAAAATATTCAAACTAGGTGTCCAATTTGATCCTAATCTAGAATCATGATCAAACCTAATGCCTGGGATAATGGTGGTTTTAGTTGGTAAAGTAATATTGTCCTCTACATAAACACCCCATAAAGTGTAATCTGTATTAGGATCTCGATCAGCAGGATCAGCCACGCCAGCAATAAAATCACCAGCAGCTAAGGCTTGTGCTAATGAAGCAGAATCTTGAAGTTCTTGTTTATTCCATTCAGCACCTACCGTTACAACATGATCTGTCGCGCCTAAAGCAAAATCTGTATTGGCTTCGCCATTAATACGATAATTTTTCAATAAATTATCGTAAAATTTTTCATCGGTAATCTGCCCTTCTGGCCCCCCAGCTAAACCTTCCTTCATTCGGCTATTTTTTGTTCTATCATACTGCATAATCAGCTTCGATGTACCAAAACCCCATGTACCATTATAACTTAACGCAAAATTTTCTCGATACATTCTATTGGTTTCTCTGCCAGCTTGTGCTAAAGATTCTGTTAAAGCACTGGAATTACTATTTTGTGAGTCTCCAGTATAAATATTACCTTGCCGACTAAAACCAGCTTCCAAATCAACTTGATGATCTGGTGTAATTTGCCAACGCAACAATCCATTTACATCTTTATTTTCTACACCTTCTCGCCCAGCGGCGGTTGTATCAGCAGGTGCATATTTTGCATTTATATCAGGGCTGTCTGCATCTGTTTTATTAAAACTGCCATATAATCGGAAACCTAATTTATCTTTAACCATTGGCCCACTTAAATGAAACACGCCTCGTTGCGTTGCGCCCTCATCACTATCTTCTGGCTGTGTTATGTGCCAAGAAATAGACCCTTTAAATTGATCTGATGTTTTTTTTGTAATAATATTCACCACACCGCCAGCAGCATTAGATCCATACCGTGCCGCAGCAGGGCCTCTAATGACCTCAATTTTTTCCACTTCTTCTACAGGAACCCAATTACTGTCTCCACGAGTATCTCTCTCACCACGCCAACCATAACGAATAGAGTTTCTAGAACTAACAGGCTTACCATCAATCATAATCAAGGTATTTTCTGGCCCCATGCCCCGAATATCAATTTGACGATTATTTCCTCTTTGTCCTGTTGCACTATTTCCTGTTAGGTTCACACCAGGCATAGTTCTGATCAGTTCTGATAAGTCATTAGCAGGAGGACGTTTTTCAATATCTTCTGAAGTAATTACAGACACTCCTAAAGATTGCTTAAGTTCTTCTTCGGCAGTCACACGGATGACACCTATATCATCAACTTCATCTATAGGCGCACCATATACTATTGCCTGATTATGATAGCCCATAAATAGCATCATAATTGATACGGCAAGTGTTTTATGTTTTATACGTTTTGTATCAGTAAACCGATGTGACTTTGACTCTTTCATGCATTATCTCCTTAAACAAAAACAATTACGATTAATATGGCAATGCCCATCCAATGAATGAAATAATTTTTATTTTAAAAAAACAATCATTGCTTAATACAAACAATTGATTAAAAATCTATTTAAAACGATCAAACAAATCAGCTAATTGAATAAAGTGTTTATTTTTTAAAATAACCTTATTCAAAAGAAATGGTAAATTTCACTGATCGTTCTATTGGTTGACCACTTTGTTTTGCTGAAACATAAAGCCCTTTTTCAGCAAGTCTTCGTGCTTTCTCACGTAATTCAGGAATATCACCAGACACATCAAGAATACTTAATAAGTTATTTTTGCTGCCAACAAGAGCAACAATACTCACTTTACCTTTTAAACTACTTTTAATGGTTCGTGCGACCTTAACCACAACTGGGCGATTAGACGAAGAAGGACCTCCACCACCTACTCCTGAACCATCAGCGTTTCCTTGTGGCGAACCTGTGCTTCCTCCACGGCCAGATGGTGTTCCTTCTGATGAATGACTATTACCTAAGCCACCTACTTGCGTATTTGTACTTTGGGCAGAATGATCACCCTTTGAGTTAGTTTGTTTTGAGTTTGCTGTGCTTAATTCTGGTTTATGAACAGAGTTGGTTACTGTTTCAGTAGAAACAGATGGTGTTATAGGTATTTTTGATTCGGTTTTCTCTATAGTTTGAGGAACAGAAAATTCAGCTTTAGCTGTTGTTGTTAAAATTTTTTCAGAAGGCTTATTTTGTCGTGCCGCTTTTATTTTTTCAGTTTTTATCAATGGTGCTACTTGCTCAGAAGACTTGCTTATTTTAGCTGCTTCTTCCTGTTCTTGAGTTTTACCCAATAACCCATCTCCTTGATCGCCTAAATTAATGCCATCAAGTTGCATCACCATTATGGTGTTATCTTGTTTTATTGAAAAATCAGTAGTCCTCAGCCCCAATACTGATATAGCATATAAAGCCAGAATGTGTGCCAATGTCACAACAATGCTTACCTGAATGATAAACGTATTCTGCTTCATGACATTTTCCATTTTACAAGAGTTTACAAAAATGGAATTATAAATGATAATGATTCTAATTTACAAATCAATTTAGTACTTAAATATGATTAAAACTTCATAATATGAAACAAAGGACACAAATAATGTCGTTTTTAAAAAAAATTATTTTCTTTTTTATGATCATCATATCCATTTGTACGGGTTTAGCTTATGCACAAGAATCAATCATTGATCATAAGAATACATCATCAGAGAAACAAATAATTTATTCTCAAACTTTACAAGAAAAAAGAACCTATCAAGTCTATTTACCCTCTACATATCATGATACACAATTACAGAAAACTTCTTATCCTGTGTTATATGTTCTTGATGCACATATACGCTTTGAGGAAGCAATAACCATTGTCAATTTATTACACAAAACTTACCCTACCATACCCGAGATGATTATTGTTGGTATATATAACACAGATCGGACAAGAGATTTAACCCCAACAAAAGTTTTAGCATCACAAAGTGATTATCGCAATGTCGAAAATAGTGGTGGTGCAGCTCATTTCCAAACATTTTTAACTCAAGAGCTACGTAATGAAATAAACAAAACATATCGTACCAATGGCTACAATATATTAAGTGGTCATTCATTTGGCGGATTGTTTGGTTTGAATGTACTTCTGACAGAACCACAAGCATTTAATGCTTACCTTCTGGCCGATCCAAGCATTTGGTGGGATCAGGGAAAATGGTATCAGCAACTGATGAATCAATGGCATAAAATACATTTTAAAAACACAAATGTATTTATTGCCAAAGCAAATAACAGCGTAGCCAAAAAGAATCATTTTTCTAAACAGTTTGAAGGAGATTTTTGTGCAGATTTAAAACAAGATAAACCACACAATAGGCTCTTAAGAATAGATTGCCGAAATTATCCAGAAGACAATCATGGAACAGTGCCAGTACCAGCAATGATAGATGGACTTAAATTTGTATTTGCCAACAAAAATTTCTCAATAAAACGCAGTAGTACCGATATCAATGCCCTACAACAAGCTTATCAACAAGTAAGTCATCAGACGGGTTTTATGTTCCAACCACAAGAATCTGTATTGATTTTGCTCGAAAAATGGCTTGCAACACAACAAGATAAAAATAATGATCTAAAAATATTATTAAATTACCATTTACAGTTATATCCGAAAAGCCCCTATGCTCAAAAACAAATGAACGAAATTCAAATGCGTTAAAAAAAATATTCCATGTCAAGGAACAGGCTTGCTTCTTCTCACTTACAGTACGGATATTTTTGACCATTACTTACCATTGATGCTTCAAGCCTGCCTGAAGCACAAGCATAAAACGGCCTAAATGATTAATCTAATCCTATTCGTCATCTATACCTTTATCGCCAAAGAAGAAGTTAGTTGGAATGTTCCAGTAGATCAACTATTTCCGTATTATTTGTTAATAAATCCTGTATCGTATATTGATCAAGCTCTTGTAAAAAAGCTTCTTTCGCATCAATCAAATATCCCTTTAAACGGCATGCAGGGCTAATGTGACAAAAAGCTAAATCACAGTTTAATAATTGTAATGGCTCTAGATGGCGAAACACATCGCCAATATGGATATTTTCTGGCGACATATTTAGCCTGAAACCACCATTTTTACCTTGTATCGTTTCAATATATCCTAGCTGGCTTAATTTATGGATGACTTTCACCAAATGATTTCTGGAAATATTATACAAATGGCTCACATGACTGATCTGCGTTAGCTCTCCCTTTGGTAAGGTGGCTAAATAAATCAATACACGGATGCTGTAATCTGTAAAAGTGGAAATTTGCACGAAAGCAGTTATCCTTAAAAAGACACGAATGCTTTATTATAGTCTATAATAAAGCATAAATAATGATAACCCAATCTTAATATCCATACCATCTACCAGAACACTCCAAAAAACATACTCCTCTTCTCAATTTACTATCCCAGATAATTGATCTAATCATCACCATATATTATGCTTTAAAAATAAAAAAGCCAGGACAATAGCTATTACTCTGGCTTTTTTCAGTTAGCCTAAGCCGCTTCATCTTTTAACATCGTATCTAAATCCTGCTTAGGGTCATCAATCAAACGCAAATCAAACTGCTGTTGCAAAGAAGCAATAAGGTTTTCTGTTAAAAATGCAGGTAATGTTGGACCAATGTAAATACCTTTAACCCCTAAAGACAATAATGTTAATAAAACAACAATCGCCTTTTGCTCAAACCAGGACAAAACCAGCGTTAAAGGTAAGTCATTAATGTGACAATTAAACTCTTTACTTAGCGCCAATGCTAATTGAATTGCTGAATAAGCATCATTACACTGTCCAATATCAAGTAGTCTTGGAATACCATTAATATCGCCATATTCATTTTTATTGAATCGATATTTACCACATGCCAAAGTTAATATTACACTGTCTTGAGGAACTTTAGAGACAAAATCAGCATAATAATGGCGTTCCTCTTTACCACCATCACATCCACCAACCAAGAAAAAATGACTAATATTGCCTGCCTTAATCTGCTCAATAACAGCTGGTGCCACATTCATCAAAGCATTACGACCAAAGCCGACTGTAATCATATGTTCTGGCTGCGTTTGCATAAATCCAGTTAAAGATAATGCTTTTTCAATCACAACAGAAAAATCATCTGTCTTAATATGCTCAACATCAGGCCAACCCACTATATTTCGTGTAAAGATTCTGTCTCTATATTGCCCAACGTTTGGATTAATAATACAGTTTGATGTCATCACAATAGCACCTGGAAACTGAGCAAATTCTTTTTGTTGATTTTGCCAAGCACTACCATAATTACCGACTAAATGAGGGTTTTTTTTTAATTCTGGGTAACTGTGTGCTGGTAACATTTCACCATGTGTATAAACATTAATGCCCAATCCTTTTGTCTGCTCAAGAATCATATACAGATCTTCTAGATCATGCCCAGAAACCAAAATACATTTGCCTTGTACTGGGCTAATGTTCACCTCAGTAGGAATAGGATGACCAAAAGCCTGTGTTTCCCCTCTATCCAGCATTTCCATAATGGTGTAATTAAGGCTACCAATTTGCATTGCGGTAGCAAAAAGATCATCAATGCAGGTTGGATCATTGCCAAGATACGCCATTATATGATGATACTGTGCATACACACCATCATCGGTTTGTCCTAATACTGCCGCATGTTCCATATATGCAGCGGCCCCTTTTAATCCATATAAACAAAGTAGGCGTAACCCAATAATATCCTCATTTAAATGTTCTTTTCCTCTATTGACCATTGTATAAGTGGCTATATTGCTAAGCTCGCCTTTTAGCATTGGTAAGTTTAAGCCTGCGGCATAAGATAAAGGAGGCAATTGTTGTTTTGCCTTTGCTGCAGCTTCCTTTACAGCAGATGACAGTTTTTCTTGATATGATTGGGTAATACTGATGTACTGCATGATACGCTGTGGATCAAAGTTAACATTCGTTAATGTTGAAAAAAATGCTCTGGGAGACCAACGATCTATTTGGCTATCTATAATTTGATATTGCCGCCCTAAAACACACCAAAAAGAAAGCCCCTGCAAACAAGTAATTAACACATCCTGTAAATCGGACACTTCTGCCGTCTTACCACACATGCCCTGCTTATAAGCACAACCAACTGAATGAGTAGCCCTGATTGTTTGTTCACACTGTATACAAAACATAGTTAATCCTTCCCAATAACCAATTAAAAGCGATATTAAATCTTGAACGATATTATTTCATTCATTGTTTTTTTAAACATATATAAATAATACATGTTTAAAAAAACAATGCAAGACAAATATAATATCTATCACTCTAGAAAAATTAAAAATAACTTATTTGTTTTTAAAATATATAAATTCAAAACAAGAGAGAATAATAGGAATTCTATTATTTTTATACGAATAAAATCACCATATTTATATAGATTATGGCTGTTGATTTAAATATATCGTTTTATCAAGAAATGAACATTGAAAAACCATTAAAACACATAATCAAACAGATAATGATCTTTTTCTAATCATTTTTACAACAAAACATAACCAAAAAAACATGATCAACAATATTAATGCTCATAACCAAAACACATAAAATTACATAATTTAACTTACCTTCCATCATATTTTTATACTAATTTTAAATATGATATTACATTAAAAACAATGCTCTTTAAAAAAATAAAAGACATCATCATTTATCTAAAAAAAATAATTAACCAACACATAAAATAAATTTTACAAACATTATCACTTGTATAATATATTTTTTCTATTACCACAATTACAAATAAGAATATAATCCCACCAATACATTTTTTAATAGATTTTACGCTATCAATCAACCATTAATTTTTATTAACAAATTTTAAAAAATTTATATTTTTTATTTATTTCTTAATTTTTCAATAAAAATAAATGGTTATATTTTTAACAATTCATTGTTTTATTAAAGGAATAGACATTATTGATGTGTTTATTCTTTAGAAAGGAAATTGAATGAGAAAGTCGATAAAAAAGCTAATTCCTTTAGCTATTTCGGTTTCCATGACTCCTCATGCTTTTGCAAATGATTTTGATTTAATTGATTTAGGTTCTTTTAAAACAGATCACTCTGGCATGTCATTCGCTCAAGGAGTATCAGCAGATGGATCGATTGTTGTTGGTTATGCACCAAACAACAATAACATTGATCGAGCCTTTAAATACACAGAAGCAAAAGGCTTAGAAGATTTAGGTACTTTAAAAACAGATAAATCTGGCAGATCAGAAGCTAAAGCCATATCAGCAGATGGTTCCGTTATTGTCGGTTCTGCGGTTAATAATAATAATGAAAATCATGCTTTTAAGTATACTGATTCAAAAAAAATGATTGATTTAGGCACTTTAAAAACAGACAAATCTGGTAACTCGTATGCTCTAGCCGTTTCAGCAGACGGTTCTGTCATTGTAGGTCAAGCTACTAATAATAATAATGTTAGCCATGCATTTAAATATACAGAAAACTCTCAAGGTATTGGTACTATGGAAGACCTTGGTTCATTGAGAAGCGATAACACTGGTGTATCCGTGGCAATTGGTGTTTCTGCTGATGGTTCAACTGTTGTGGGACAATCTGTCTATAACTCTTCTGGCGACAATCATGCCTTTAAGCATACTGAAGCTACAGATATGGTGGATTTAGGTACATTCAAATCAGACAATTCTGGTTCTTCATATGCACAAGCAGCTTCTGCAAATGGAGCTATTGTTGTGGGTTATGCCGCAAATGATAATGGGGAATATCGCGCTTTTAAACACGCAGACTCAACAGGGCTAATAGATTTAGGTACATTAAAAACTGATCATTCCGGCAATTCGATAGCCTATGCTATTTCAGCAGATGGCAATATCATTGTTGGGGAAGCTGATAATGATAATGGTTTCAGTCATGCTTTTAAATATACAAACTCAGAAGGCATGATAGATTTAGGCACTTTAAAAATTGTGTGGGCGCCTTTACCAATTATGATGCACTTAAAAGCAATCATGCTTGGACAACAGGCTTATTTGGTGCGATTAAATTAGCACCTCAATGGAGTATAGGGTTAAGTATTGATTATTTAGTTGATTCGTCTTTGCCCGATGGCTATGGTACGCGCGGTTCTTCTAATCCAGGCATTGGGGCTTTTATGCGCTTCCAACAAAATACCGATAAAACAGGCTTTAATGTCACTGCTTCTGGCGCTTATCAGGAACAAAAAATTGATATTCGTCGACAAAAATTAAGCAATACTGAAGCGGGTGTGGGCAACACAAAAATTAATGGCCAGTTATTGGAGTTGGATCTATCTTATGGCGTTAAAGCCAGTGATAAAGTCACTTTGTTCCCTCATACTGGCATACGTTATACCAAAATCAACAGAGATGCATACAACGAATATAAAGATGCTGAACTTCCAGCCTACTATGGTCAGTTAGGTGAAAAAAATACCGCCTTAACTTTGGGTTTGGCAACAGAGTACTATTTATCAGATAAAGTAACAGTCAATGCTGATGCGGGAATCAATATCAAACTTGATCAAACAAGAGATAACTTTACTGGCCATATTGATTATATTGGTGCTCATGTTTATGACTTTGGAGCCCAAAGAAAGAACCAGCCTTTTGTTGGTGTGGGCATTAAAGGTCTAGTGACCAAACAATCTGCTTTAAACCTCCAATTAGGTTGGACAAAACAATCCTATGATCACAATACCGCTAGTGTGGGTTTAAGTTATTCTTATCGTTTTTAATGATTAGATTCTCAATTTAACTTAAAACAATAAAGCATCTGTTGTAGATGCTTTATTGTTTTTGATATTAAATATAGTCTGATACTTCAACAACCTAAAATAGTAAGCCGTTATGCTAGAATTTATCGACGACATGACACATCTATACAACAAAAAATATTTCACTAACTGCTTCATTTATATAATCATTAATCATAAATTTACACAATTTAACTGAATCAATCATCATGCCTTTGTATTTATTTTGAACACAAGCACCATATAAAACAATAGATGCAAAAAACGAACAATAGATAAAAATATGCTTTATAAAATAAATCATCACTCCATTTAAAAAAACAAAATTTACAAACATTATCAAATAATCAGTAAATTTTTACTATCAAACCAAACACAAAGAATCATATAATAAACCTAATAAGGATTTAAATTGATTCTTATCTCCAGAAAAATTAGTTATTTTTTATTTAATATCCTTTAAAAAATAAATTTTTTATTTAATTTTTAATATTATTTAAATTAAATAACCTTCATTTATAATTATTTATTTTAAGAAAAAATTTTCCTACTTTAGAAAGGAAACTTAATGAGAAAATCAATCAAAAAACTGATCCCTTTAGCAGTTTCGGTTGCACTGACTCCTTATACTTTTGCAAATGACTTCGACGTATCTGACTTAGGCACTTTAAAAACCGATCAATCTGGTACATCAATGGCCTATGCTGTTTCAGCAGATGGCTCAACCATTGTTGGTCTATCGAATAATGACAATACGATCTATCGTGCTTTTAAATACACTGCAACAGATGGCTTAATAGATTTAGGTACTTTAAAAGCCGATCATTCTGGCATGGCAATAGGCAATGCTGCCTCAGCAGATGGCTCTGTCATTGTGGGACTCTCTGAGAATGATAATGGCCAAGTTCGTGCGTTTAAATACACAGACTCAACAAAAATGGTCGATTTAGGGACATTACGAACAGACAAACTTGGTGTGTCAATGGCTTATGCTATCTCAGCAGATGGCTCTGTTATTGTAGGTCAAGCATTGAATAATGATAATGTTAGTCATGCTTTTAAATATACAGAATCTAATGGCGTTGGAGTGATGAAAGATCTTGGCTCATTAAGAAGCGATCACTCTGGTACTTCATCCGCAAGAGGTGTTTCTGCTGATGGTTCAACTGTTGTGGGAGAAGCACAATACAACACATCCAATATCTCACATGCCTTTAAACATACTGATGCCACAGGTATGGTGAACCTTGGAACTTTAGCGCCCGATCATTCTGGTAGTTCAACAGCTAATGCAACATCAGGAAATGGAGAGATCGTTGTAGGTCAAGCAATGAATATTAATGGAGAATTTCGTGCTTTTAAACACACCGATGCAACTGGGATGATTGATTTGGGTACATTTAAAACAGACCTTTCTGGTGACTCATGGGCTCAAGGTATTTCAATAGATGGCAGCATTATTATAGGAAGCGCCATCAATGATCATGATGAAGAACGTGCATTTAAATATACTGATTCTGAAGGGATGATTGATTTAGGTACATTAAAAGCTGATAATTCAGGAGAATCAGGCACTTCTTCGATTTCAGCAGATGGCTCTGTAATTGCTGGTTTTGCACAAACAGATAATAATGATCTTCATGCAGTAGTTTGGAAATTCAAACAAGCTTCTGTTGACCCAGGGAATCCCGAACCCCCAACTGAAATCATTACGGTCGATGCCACAAATTCCAATAAAACCATGACTCAAGCAGCCAAAGATGCTTATAAAGTATTGGATTTATACCGCTCTCGCCTAATGGGCTTAAGTAAAGCCGAATGTTCTTTGGATAACTTCTCTTATTGTGTGGGCGCCTTTACCAATTATGATGCACTTAAAAGCAATCATGCTTGGACAACAGGCTTATTTGGTGCGATTAAATTAGCACCTCAATGGAGTATAGGGTTAAGTATTGATTATTTAGTTGATTCGTCTTTGCCCAATGGCTATGGTACGCGCGGTTCTTCTAATCCAGGCATTGGGGCTTTTATGCGCTTCCAACAAAATACCGATAAAACAGGCTTTAATGTCACTGCTTCTGGCGCTTATCAGGAACAAAAAATTGATATTCGTCGACAAAAATTAAGCAATACTGAAGCGGGTGTGGGCAACACAAAAATTAATGGCCAGTTATTGGAGTTGGATCTATCTTATGGCGTTAAAGCCAGTGATAAAGTCACTTTGTTCCCTCATACTGGCATACGTTATACCAAAATCAACAGAGATGCTTACAACGAATATAAAGATGCTGAATTTCCAGCCTACTATGGTCAGTTAGGTGAAAAAAATACCGCCTTAACTTTGGGTTTGGCAACAGAGTACTATTTATCAGATAAAGTAACAGTCAATGCTGATGCGGGAATCAATATCAAACTTGATCAAACAAGAGATAACTTTACTGGCCATATTGATTATATTGGTGCTCATGTTTATGACTTTGGAGCCCAAAGAAAGAACCAGCCTTTTGTTGGTGTGGGTATTAAAGGTCTAGTGACCAAACAATCTACTTTAAACTTACAACTAGGTTGGACAAAACAATCATATGATCACAATACCGCTAGTGTGGGTTTAAGTTATTCTTATCGTTTTTAGAAAATAATAGAATTTCAGTCATTTTCTATCAATCATCAAAATAAGCACCCATATATGGGTGCTTATTTTTTATAAACCACTTCCTACTTTATTTATTTTCTAGTGTTAGTGTTCTCACTAAACTCGAGCAAATGATTGAGCAACTTGCGTTACATTATGCGTATTTAATCCTGCAACACACATTCTGCCACTGCGTACTAAATAAATAGCAAACTCCTTTTTTAATTGATCAACCTGATCACTATTAAACCCTGTATAACTAAACATTCCTTGTTGCTGCAATAAAAAGTCAACATTACGCTTGGGATTTGATTCCTTTAAAGTATTCACCAACAGATTTCGCATTTTGATGATACGTACACGCATGGCGTTGACCTCACTTACCCATAAAGCTTTTAGCTCAGGATTATTTAAAACATGAGAAACAATCTGTGCGCCAGTATTAACTGGACTCGAATAATTACACCTAATGGTAAACTGCAACTGCCCCAAAACACGTTTAGCTGCATTGTTATCTTCACAAATAACAGATAAACCACCAACCCTCTCGCCATAAAGCGAAAATGTTTTTGAAAATGAATTTGAAACAAAGCCACATAATCCTGAAGATGCTAAGGCTCTAATAGCATAAGCATCTTCTTCTATACTTTTACCAAACCCTTGATAAGCTATATCCATAAAAGGAATCAAATCTTTCTCTTTTAAAACAGCAATCAGTTGATCCCACTGTTCTGTAGATAAATCTGCTCCAGTTGGGTTGTGACAGCAAGGGTGCAGTAAGATAATGCTTTTAGCAGGCAAACTACTAATCGTTTGTAGCATTCCGTCAAAGTTAACACCACCTGTTTTATCATCAAAATAAGGGTAAGAATTCACTTTAAATCCAGCGCCACTAAAAATAGCAACATGATTCTCCCAAGTTGGATCACTCACCCATACTTGAGAAGATGGAAAATAACGATATAGAAAATCAGCGCCAACTCTTAAAGCACCAGAACCACCAAGTGTTTGCACCGTTGCTACTCGCTCAGATTTTACTGCACTATGATCTGAACCAAACAATAAAGATTGAATCGCACTACAATATGCTGGTAAGCCACTCATTGGTAAATAAAGTGCAGCATTTTTTTGTGTTTGATAAAGTGTATCAATAGCCTTACTCACACAATTTAGCTGAGGAACAATACCTTGCTCATCATAATAGTAACCAATACTTAAATTAATTTTATTATCTCTTTTATCATTATTAAAATCATGAACTAAAGATAAAATTGGATCACCTGCATAAAACTCAACCTTTTCAAACATAGCGCCACCTTAATATTTATAAAAATAATTGTTGCAAAAAAGCATTTGATTATTTTAGCAAATTTATCATTAATTGATGAAACTTAGCCAGAATTATTTCACATTTATTTTGAGTAGTATGTTAATGATTAGATAGTATGAAACAAATAAAACACCTTTAAAATACCCAGATAGTTTATTTTTAAAAAAATTATTTGCTTATTATAAGCTCTTTAAGTTAATTATTTTTAAATATTAAATTTTAATAAGAACAGCTATTATAAATAATAAAAATTTCAAATTATCCCTCATATTAATTAATCAAAATTTATATACAAGTATATCTTACCATTACGCCTAAAATTCACTCAAAGCTATATTCTTGAATGATTAGAGTAGCAAAAACCCACAAAAAATCAATTTTAATATTGATATAATCTATTGAATTTTATTTATTTTATAAAACACAATACCCAATTTTAATATTTGACAGGATATATCTATACAGGTATAACGCAAATTATAATTTCAATTATCCATAATAATAAATATTAATTAAGGAGAGCATTCTACTTTTTATTAAACACTGTCTTAATATCAACTCCATGTTTTACTAGAAATTTTTGTTAAATTTATTACTTTTTTCATTGAAAGAGATGTAAATTATGAGCACTGAATTCACACAAAATTCTGCACCTAGTAATGCTTCCACTCTTTCTAAGCCAAAAACCATTGCGTCAATTACTATTGGTAACGGTTTAGAATTCTATGATTTTGTTGTATATAGTTTTTTTGCCAAAATGATTGGGGAGCTATATTTCCCAATAGAAGACAAAACAGGTCAACTGCTCTTATCTTTCGCAACATTTGGCGTGGGTTTTTTAATGCGTCCCTTAGGCGGTATTATTATTGGGCTGTATGCTGATAAATATGGCCGAAAACCTGCTGTAGCATTGACTTTATGGTTGATGGGGCTGAGTTCTTTAGTCTTTGTTTTCACACCAACCTATGCCCAAATCGGGGTATGGGCGCCCATCATGATTTTATTAGCCAGACTTGTTCAAGGGTTTGCCATTGGTGGTGAAATGGGCGCTTCTACGGCTTTTCTTATGGAGTTTGCCGATAAAGGCTCAAGAGGTTTTTATGCCAGTTGGGCAGGTTTTAGTCAAGGATTTGGCTCTTTAGTTGCCGCACTTGTTGGGGTAACATTAACAGGTATTTTATCCCCTGAAGCACTCATCAGTTATGGCTGGAGAATAGCGTTCTTAGTTGGTGTCATCATTATTCCTGTTGGTATATTTATTCGAAGAAAACTACCCGAAACAGCAGATGTAGCGCCAAGTGAATACAATGAATCAAAAGCTTTACGTTCATTGTTTACTGAACACGCTTATGCCCTAACCGCTTGTATTTTATTAATGATTGGTTTGGCTTCTTCAACTTATATCATTATTTATTATTTAAGCAATTATGCGATGACTGTTTTAATGCTCGCGCCTTTTTATGCCATTATGACAGGTGTGGCAGCATCTTTAGTACAAGTTGTCCTATCCCCTTTTTCGGGTATGCTTAGTGATAAAATTGGACATCGTCGTTTGGTTTTACTGTCACGCATATTTTTATTGATTATTGCCTACCCATGTTTTTTGGTCATTACCCACTATCAAACAATAGGTGTGGTATTGGCTATGGTGTCAATTTTATCGATTCCATTATCTGTGACTTCTCCCGCAACAATGGTCGTGGTGACAGAACTATTGCCTAAATCCATTCGTGCAACAGGCTTATCGATCTCCTATTGTGTGGCTATTGCTATTTTTGGTGGGTTTGCTCAATTTTTTGCAGCCTTACTCATCAAATGGACCAATAACCCAAATGCACCCGCATTTTATTTAATTGGCTGTGGTTTAATCTCTTTACTTGGTCTGTATTTTGCGCGTAAAGCCAAGGAACATGAATGGGAAAAATAAGTTGTATAGACTAAAATATAAATAATCTATACAAACTAGGTATCAGTATGAGTAGCAATCAAATCAAGGGAACCGTATTTGCCATTATTTCCGCCACATTTTGGGGACTCTCTGGCGTATTTGGTCAATTTTTATTTCAACAACGCTCATTTAGCCCAGAATGGCTGGTGACTATAAGGCTGTTGGTTCCCGGTTTATTGTTACTGATGATTGCTTATACCCAAAAAGGCAAGCAAATCTTTCTTATTTTCTCAGATTTAAAAGCAATAATTTCTTTATTATTGTTTTCTATTTTTGGTATGCTGGCAGCTCAATTGACCTTTTTCATGGCCATTAAACATTCTAACGCAGCAACAGCAACTGTGCTTCTATTTTTAAACCCTGTTTTTATTTTATTGGTTGTTTCCCTTCAACAAAAAAAATGTCCCTCTTTACTGCATTTTGTTGCGGTTATTTTTGCACTTACAGGCTCATTTTTTATGGTGACGCATGGTAATGTCCATTCTCTGTCTATTTCCACAGAAGCATTTTGGTGGGGCATATCTTCAGCTTTAGCTGTGACTTTTTATACTTTATACCCAAGTAAACTGATTAAAAAATGGCATACTTCAATTATCATTGGTTGGGCCATGTTCATTGGGGGTATACTACTTAGCTTTTTTTACCCACCTTGGCACATCAAGGGAGTGTGGGATATTTATGCATTGGCTGCGACTATATTTGTGGTGATCTTCGGTTCTTTAATTACTTTTTATTTATATTTGGTTAGCGTGCAATATATTGGTGGCAGTAAAGTCAGTTTATTGTCTTCGACAGAGCCTTTAGCTGCAGCTTTATTTTCGGTTTTATTATTGAATATGTCTTTTGGTGCCTTAGACTGGTTTGGCATGATCTGTATTATGCTAGCAGTTATCTTGCTATCGAAATCTAAATAGCGACCATTAAAGATAATTTATTTAAATTTATCTATTATCAATGATGAATTAATGTTTTGTCTGATTAAAATTCATTTGTTAAATAAAAATCAAACTTCCTTAAAAAATAAAGTAATTTATCATCTATTTTTCTTAAAAAAACTATTTAATTTACATACAAATAGTAGTCTATTTAAAAAACCACTTATATAGATAAAAAATCACCTTCTTATTTAAAAAATAAATTTAAAATAAAAACCATAATAATGCAAAAAATTGTTAGAATAATTGAAAATTTTATTTTCAAAATAAAATTGGTATCCTATAAAAATAATGTTTTTTACACTGAAGTTAAGGAGATCATTATGAAAAAATACATTCGGCTGGATAAAAACGAAGCGACCGTGCTTTTAGTAGATCATCAGGCAGGTCTTTTATCATTAGTCAGAGACATAGAACCAGATCGCTTTAAAAATAATGTGTTGGCCTTAGCAGATCTTGCACACTACTTTAAATTACCCACTATTTTAACCACTAGCTTTGAATCTGGCCCCAATGGCCCCCTCATGCCTGAGCTAAAAGAAATTTTTCCTAAGGCCCCCTATATTGCTCGTCCAGGTAATATTAACGCCTGGGATAATGAAGATTTTGTTAAAGCAGTCAAAGCAACAGGCAAAAAACAACTTATTATTGCGGGTGTTGTTACTGAAGTATGCGTTGCTTTTCCTGTATTATCAGCCATTGAAGAAGGATTTGATGTATTTGTGGTTACTGATGCCTCTGGTACATTTAACGAAATTACTCGCCAAGCTGCTTGGGATCGTATGTCACAAGCTGGTGCACAACTAATGAATTGGTTTGGTGTCGCCTGTGAACTACATCGTGACTGGCGTAATGATGTTGAAGGATTAGCAAGCCTATTTGGCAAACATATTTCTGATTATCAAAATCTGATGACAAGCTATACTCAATTAAGCACTAAAAAATAACCAACGATATTGCAATATTCAAAAACAATATTGCAATATCCAACAACTCTTTTTATCAAGTCTCAACCTAATGTTAATTTTGAAAAAAAGTAATACTTTCCCAAAATATATATTTTAATAATAAAAAACAAGCCCTTATTTTAAGCATAATAAGGGCTATCCAATTGTATATTACTGGTAATTTTAATTTATCTATAGAATTAAAATTGCAACACTTGTTCTATATCCTGAATTTTACGGCGCGCCAAAGCTAAATTTGCTTTATTTTTATCTAAAACGGCATAAACAAACACCCCTGATATTGTTGTGATAGGACGAATAATATGATATTGCTTACCTAAAGTAATTAATATATCTTCAATTACATCATTCAATTTTAGCATTTTCATTGTGTTTAATTTAGCCTTCACTACCTCAGAATTACCTGCCGAAGCAATTTCGATATCAAGACCAGAGCCATTACCTGCCATCAACATACCATTATTACTATCAACAATACTACAACATAACGCGCCATCTAACGCCATAATTTCATTTAAACTTGTTTCTAAATCAGCCATATTAAAACTCCCTTATAAAGAATAAGTAACATCATGTGAACAAAAAAATTTATTTCTTAACAATATCAGTAAACCCTAGCCTGAATTGCTTGTAGTAATTGAACTATAGCCATAGCAATCTGCTCAGAAAGAGAAACCAAATCATTTTTAGCTAAACTAAACGCCTCTACAAAATAGCCCTCCTCATGAGCAACAACGATATCAGCAGCACATTGGTGAAATTGTGCATGTAACTCTTTAAATGTCAAATATTCGGATAAGTCACTGTGTCGTGAACCGCCCTCTCCATAAAGTCATTTCCCCACCTCACAAATATGGTCTAAGCAAACTTCGTCTGGATTTAAATTTTGACTTTTACTTAAAGTATCTAACCACCTCATTCGCCAATTAACATGAAATACAATTGCCTCTTCTAAAAATATACTACCCAAATCTTGATGCTGAGCGGGTATATCAAGAGGTATTTCTTCTCCGTTTATTCGTTTATTTATCCAAGATAAAATTTTTTCCAAAGCCATTCCCCTTCACTTTAATACTTCAATTTTGCTCTTATTCATACAACCACATGTAATTAAAACATAATGAATCTATTTTAATTACATGTGGTTGCGATATTATTTGTTTTTAACAGATACGACTTTAATTCTTGTTTTAACAATGAATTAATCAAAAAAAGAATATCTTCTTTATTTCGGGCATCTATCGTATGCACTTGAGCACAAACATTGCACTCCAAAAGCATATTTTGGTATTTTTCAATTTCATATTCAACAGCAAGATCAATTTTAGTAATGCCTAATATAATTGACGTTTTTGTTTGATTTAAAATAGGTAAATAAGACTTAATGAAGGTTCGAGCATTTTTAATAGAGTCTGGTTTACTGTTATCGGCCAATAACACAGTGCCAATAATACCTTCGGCCAACATCTCCCACATAAATGAAAATCGAGGTTGTCCTGGAATCCCATATAGACGTAATTTTTGCTGTAAATATGGCAATGTAACCTCTCCATAATCAAAAGCAACCGTTGTATTTTTTTTCCCAATAATATGGGCATCCGATGCATTAACATCTGTATCTACTGTGTCAATATCACTGATGGTTCGAATAGCGGTTGTTTTTCCTGTGCCGACATCACCAGCAAATAAAATTTTGTATTTATTTGTAACCATAATATTCTTTCAAATCAAAAATTTAATCTAATGGAATCTAAAATACTGACCATAAAAACCAAATTAATAAACATTTGAACTTAAATATAAAAAACCAAATAATTTTGTATTTTTTTACGTTAAATAAGCTCAAAATATTTTCAATTAAACTTTTAATTATATAAAACAACAATTTATTTTTATTGATTTTTTAATACTCATAAAACATATATATTTTAAATTAAAATTATAACGTTTAAATAAAAATGAAAAACAATGAACAATTTAATATTCGGTATTAATTTCGGTAATTCTATTGGAAGGAAACAGAACAATAAAAAACTTATGATTTACACAAAATCATTTAACTAATTTGTCAACGAAGCTGATATATGCAAAATTATTGGTTTATCTATTAGCAACAAAAAAAGCCAACATATCTTGTTGGCTTTTTAAAAACAAAAGGATAAGAAATAAAAAATTTAATTCACTTTTTGAATAAAATCGACATCTACTTCAAGAGAATGCCAATCTTTATCAATTTCTCCTTTAATCTGAACTAAATCATTAGGGCCAACATTTAAGCCACCCCATTTATCATGATCAATTTCTACGACAATTTCTCCAGTATTGTCTTTTAACAAATACTTTTCTGAATCTATTTGTTGAACCAATTTTCCACGTAAAACAACATAACTGTCATCAACTAAATTTTTCGCTTGAGCAATAGTGCTTACCTGAACGTTAGAAGATCCTGTATATCCACCTCCTTGTTGCGTACCTGAGTATCCTTGTGCATATACAGGTAAAGATAAAAGGCTGGTTGTCGCTAGAACACATATAACCGCAAGATTTTTTTTCATATTGACTCCTTATCAAAACATCACTTTAATATGCTCTATTAAAGCATAGAAATATTAAAAAAATATTAAGCACAAAATTAAAAATAAAATGATTCATTTTTGGAGTATCACGATTAAACTTAAACAGCCCAATCTAATACAATATAAATAGATTTTAAATAATTAAAATTAAAAAAATCGAATAATTTTGTTGATTTTGTTTCAAAAATATTTAAAATAACAAATCTATCCATGTATTTTTATATGGGTAAAATACCAACAAACACCAATAAAACAAACAGGTAGACCCAAAATGGTTACACATATTGTTCACTCATTATACTCAAAAATTCTCGTATCTTTTACTGTATTCTCTGTGCTCCTGACAACAAGCCCTTTTATGCTCGCATGTACCAGAGTTGTTTATCTAGGCAAAGACAACCATATTATTACAGCACGATCTATGGATTGGAAAAGTGATGTGGGCACAAATTTATGGATTTTTCCTCGAGGAATGGAACGCATTGGCAATACAGGCCCTAATACCATAAAGTGGGTCTCTAAATATGGAAGCGTCATTGCTTCAGGTTATGATATTTCTTCTACAGATGGCGTCAACGAAAAAGGTCTGAATGCCAACCTTTTATGGTTAGTTGAATCTCAATATCCTTATGAAAAAAATTCAAATAAGCCCAAACTCAGTCTGGCGATTTGGGCACAGTATGTATTGGATAATTTTGCGACAGTAGACGAAGCAGTCAAAGCCTTAGAGAAAGAACCATTTATTGTTGTGACCGATTTTGTTCCAGGAGAAAAACGTTTGGCGACTTTGCATCTGTCGATGTCCGATAGCACAGGAGACAGTGCAATTATCGAATATATCAATGGTAAGCAAGTGATTCATCATGATCGTCAATATCAGGTGATGACAAACTCTCCAACTTATGACCAACAACTGGCACTTGTGTCTTATTGGAAGGATATAGGAGGAACAGTTATGCTGCCAGGTACAAACCGTGCCGCAGACCGTTTTGCTCGTGCCTCCTTTTATATTAATGCCATACCAAAAACAGATAATGCCAAAGAATCAATTGCCAGCGTCTTTAGTGTGATTCGCAATGTCTCTGTTCCTTATGGTTTAAATACAGAAGAAGAACCTAATATTTCATCTACTCGTTGGCGGACGGTATTTGACCATAAAAACCAACTTTATTTTTTTGAATCAGCTATTTCACCAAATATTTTTTGGGTAGATTTAAAAGAAGTGAATTTTAGCAAAGAAACAGGTCAAGTCAAAAAACTGGAACTTGGGCCAAATCAAAGTCATATCTATTCAGGCGATGCAACCAAACAATTTATGAGCACAAAACCATTTACTTTTTTAAGTACCAAAAATTAGTATGGCACTTATTTGCATCATAAGTAAATCACCAAGATATTGAACTAGGGGCCATTATCAAGATTTGATAATGGCCCCTAGTTCAATGAATGACAGAATATATAAATTATACAATATTTATTTTGGCTTTATCTTCTTCTGTCAAATACTCATACCAATCTTCACCCAATAGCTCCATTGGGTGTTGTGATCGGTCAGAACCATTGCCACAAAACATTTCATGAGTGGCACAAAGCTTATCGCATCCCCAGCAAATACGCTCTGGATGTTTAGGTGCACGAGGGAATCTTATTTTATTTTTCATTTAGAAAAAATACTCATACTGATGAATCAACGTAATGATATTTTATATCATAACAAAAACAAGGCCTAACATAAACACTTTTGGTTTTCCTGTTTAACTTCACACAAAACAAGAAAACCAAAATTAGATCAATCAATTATTTTTTTTAATTATGATGACATCTGAGCCCACAAACGATCATCTATATCTTTTGCTCGAATAGCAGCAGGCCTAGCTTGAAGAGTCTCATAATAACGAACAAACACATCTGGTTTATGAATCATTTCAGTATACATCGCCCATCCAAGGAAAGAGCCAACATAAATATCTGCTACGGTAAATTGACTACCCAATAAATAAGTATTTTGAGCAAGTCTTGTTTCTAGTATAGTCAGCATCTCATCCACTTGACCATAACCAACCATTTTCTTTTGTTCTTCTGTAACATTAAATCCCATTTGCTGATTGGTCATCCC
The DNA here is from genome assembly GCF_051132615.1 of Neisseria sp. Ec49-e6-T10. Classification (GTDB taxonomy): domain Bacteria; phylum Pseudomonadota; class Gammaproteobacteria; order Burkholderiales; family Neisseriaceae. The sequence goes on from NZ_CP152375.1 coordinate 3,046,675, forward strand.
CATTTCTAAAGGGCCAGAGGCAAAAAACAACCAACGATAATAAGCCCCTCTTTTAGGATCATTTGGTAATGGTGCTAAATGCGCATCAGGAAAGGCATCAGCAAGATAGGCACAAATTGCAGCAGTTTCTGTCACAATAGTGTTTTGATGACTGATGGCAGGTACTTTACCCACAGGATTAATGTTTAAAAATTCAGGTGCTTTCATCGTTGTACCATACTCCAGTAGCTGAGTTTGATACGGTTGTCCAATTTCTTCTAGAACCCAACGTATAGTGCATCCACGAGACATTGGGTGGGTATAAAAAATAACTTCTTGTGTCATTATTTGGCTCCATATTTTGAAGTGGTTAAAAAGCAATGAAGCCATCATATAACAACACTACTGACAACGTTATGTCAGCATATGTTTGAATCGTGCAAAATTTAGTCAAAAGCGCTTTTGGTTAACGGACTCAAACAAACAATAAATCATTCAGTTCAAAAATATGATCTGATCAAAAATAAAGGCTTGTTTGATTCACACAAACAAGCCTTTATACTAAAACACACAATGACTAAAAAATATAATGAACATTAAATTGAGCCTGATAAGCTTTATAACTGTTGGCACCCCATGTACCTGTTACATCTGCCGATACACCCCATTGTTTGGTTAAATTTCCTTGTAACCCTAATTTAGCCTCATAACGGTTTTCTGGCAGACCATCATGCTCATCGGAGCCATTAAATGATAATTGATATTTTGCTGAACTATTTACCCAATTAACCTCTACAAAAGGTTCAATCATAGAGCTCTGAGAATGGCTTACGCCATGTAAGCGTAGACCTGTACGGCTAATCAAACCATTGGCCTTATGATTGGTAACAGACAAACCATTTTGATCATAATGACTATCAGCATCATATACATTGTAAACAAATTGTTGCTGCGGCGTAATCAGCCATGTGTGGCTTTTATTCTGAACAATTGGCAAACCATACCCTATTTCAATAGAGTTACTCCATAATGTACTGTCATAGGTGTTTGTGCCGAAGACCCCTCTACCTTTCACTTCATTTTTAAACCAGCTCATTTGGGTCCAAGTGTCAATATATAAGCCGCTCTGAATATCTGAATGAGCAAAATAGGTCAGGTATCCACCCAAATTATATCCATTGATATGTCCCTTTACCTTAGAGCCTGTTTTTTTGGAGGTACTGGTATTTTGATCATATCCATAACCTGCCATTACACCAACATGCACATATCCAGATTCTTTTAGCTCATGCGTCACCAAATCACCACCAAGTTTAAACATATAACTTTGCGAACGGTTATTTAAAGCATTCTGGACAGTATTGTATTTGTTATAAGCCATTTTAGAATAAAACCAAGTATGTTTTTGTGTTGCATCTATTTCTTGGGCAGATTGACCTGTTAACCGGTTAAATAATGACATTCTAAATAGTTCTGTGGCAGCAGTTTGATTGGCTAAGTAAGCACCAACAGAAGGGTTTATATATTTATTTTCTTCTGATCCATTTCCCCCTGGGTTAGGCGTTGGCTCTGGATTTGGTTCTGGTTCTGGTTCTGGTTCTGGTTCTGGCAAAGCAGTGTTACTTAAATACCAACTTTGATCATGAGTGGCATTTGCTGCTTGAGTTAAAACATATTCATATTTACCTGCATATACTGGGTCTTTTAAGGTAAAAGCATCATCTGAACTACTGCCATTGACCTCAATAATTTTAATACCATAATCGGGATTACTGATCAGTGTATTGATGCTGTCTGTTGTTGGGCGTATAGAAACAAAAGTTGCCCCGCCAACACCTGTTTGAACATCACCATTAACAATTAAGCGGTCACTTTTGCCATCAATTAAATTATTTTGACCAATCAGGGTATTAACAATAATTTGTCCACCATCGGATACATAATTACCATTAATGGTTAAAGTATTACCAATATAATCACTATGTACAGGAGCATTAGATCTCACTAGGCCATTGGTACTTAAATCAATGACACCACTATTATTAAATGTGCCTACATTAATCACAGCTGCAGTATTTAAGTTCGCGTAACTACCTGTAAAATTTTTGTCTGCAAATTTAACTGTACCTCGATTATTAAATACGCCTGTTGTATCTGAGCCTATAATAGAATGTACAGTATCTTTAACTTGACCATTGGGGCCAAAATTCTGCAATGCAAAAATACCGCCTTGTTCATTATTAACAGTCACATTATTGCCATTTAAAGTCACATAACCTAAAACTGTGCCTGTATTCATCACAGTAGTGACACCTGATACTGGGCGGCTATTACGGATAATAATGGCTTGGTCATTATCAGAAGTAATGTTGCCACCAAAATTAGTCAGATTTACATTTCCTGTTCCTGCAGTAATATCAATCCCTGCCCCATTAATACCTCGCCCACCTTGAACTTTACTGTCACCAAAAATAGACACATTGTTTTCACCATAATCACTCACTGTTCTAATTGCGATACCATCTACTGAATCTGCTTGAATTAGCGCAGTATTCATTGCAAGGACATTTACTTTTCCGTTATTGGCTGATGAAACATCCACCCCTATAGCACGCCCATTTTCTGATATGGCCTTTAACTCCTTACTATTCATCAATATCGCTGTAGTATCTTGGTTGGAAGATCGTGCTGAAATCGCTGTTGCTTGACCTATTAATGAGTTGGCTATAATTGAATTGGCATCACTGATATTGACAACAGAAGCAGTACCTAATGTACCATCAGCAAATGCAACTGTTGTATTACCTTCACCAGTCACTATAAGAGAGTCAACATAGCTAACTTGGATCTGGGAACTATTTGTTGCGCCACCTTTTGATTGTGCTGTTAAACCAATTAAATCATTTGCTGTAGAATTACCTAAGGACTCAATATTTAAAGATGAACGTATATTTTGGTTTGGATCAGTAAACACAATCGAAGCGGAACCATTACTTGTTGCTGACGCAATAATTCCTTTTGCGTTATCAGACTTAATATTCATTGACCCAGCCATACTGACAATAGAAGTCCCCGTTGCAGAAACAGCTGAGATACCAATATTTGAAGCATTACTTGTTCCTGTAATATCAATGTTACCTGTGTGCCCAACAGAAATAGCCCCTCCAGTATTGATATTAGAAACCTTCATACCATAAGTATTGGCACCTAACATATTTATATTACCATTTACCTTTATATCGGTTTCCCCACTGCCACCTTTAGATTCTGCTATAATGGCAGCACTGTTGTCTCCTTTAACATTGATACTGTCCATATTGGCAATAATAACATTTCTACCGCCGCCATTATTTGTATGAAGAATACCAGCAGATAAACTACCTGTTGAACCAGCATTAATATTAATACTGCTTTGTTTGTCATCATAAACAATACGACTTAAATCTTGATGTACAGCAGTGAGCACAATTGCTCTACTACCAGAAGCACCATTGGTAATAATATTGCCATAATCTTGGCCTATCGTAATATTGCCTCCAGCAATAATGCTCGGTGTATCACCACTAGTGCCTTGGCTATTAAACGAAATACCTGTATTACTTAAACCTGTTGTGGTAATAGTGCCCGTTGATCTAATTTGTCCAGCAGCAGAAACAGCAGAAATTGCCATACCATAATCACCATTTAAAGTAATTTTACCAAGGTTAACAATTTGGGCATTATTTTTTGCACTAACACTAACCCCTATAGAGCCTCCTCCATTTATGGTGATATCACTACTGTCAGTTAAATCAAGTGAACTATTTCCACCGCTATTCTCAACCAAAATACCTCTTACAAACGATGTTGGCGCAGTCATATTAATGGTAGCGCCAGATGTGACTTTAGACAGAGAACCAACTGTGTCTGTACGTACATAAATACCAGACAAACCCCCTGTCCCATTATTTGCGGTAATTTTAGTATCTTTATCAACCTCTACTTCTAAATTACCATAATCTCTATTAGATGTGTCAGAACCATTTGTTCCCCCCAAACTAATTAGGGAAGGATTCCGTAATGAAGTATTGCCATTATTCAGTTCAGCCCCATTAACCACTAATTTTTTAATATTGCCACTTTCTACAATAGCGCCATTAACTGTGCCTCCTTGATAGGTAATAGTTGTACCATCATCACTAACAGTAACTGTAGGTGCTGCTGCATAAACAGAACAAGAAGAAAGAAGTAAGATTAATTCAGCAACTAAAGGTTTAACTTTAAACATAAGGCATATTCATTTTTTATTAAAAGACAGTATTATAATAAACAAAAATAAAAATTAATGTATATACAAATATTCAACATTCATTTTTTTAATAAAATTTTACAAAAAACACCAACAAAAAACAACACTTTTAAGTTATTTTTTTAATTCAAAAATTTTAAATCAACAATTTCAAAGATAAAAAAAATGCAAAAGTTTATTTCTTAATATTTAGAATATTTTAAAAAATTTAACTATCAATTGATTGAATATGATTAAGTCAGGGCTGATTTATTCAATCAGCCCTGACTTAATATGATGGAGAATATAAGAAAGTATTATTGATTTTTTAAAGAAGCCATATCAATCACAAAACGATACTTAACATCACTTTTGAGCATACGTTGATAGGCTTTATCAATATCTTGTATATTGATTATCTCTACATCTGAAGTAATGCCGTGTTGCCCACAAAAATCCAACATTTCTTGAGTTTCTGCAATTCCACCAATAACAGAACCAGCAACTGATTTTCGTCCCATCACCAAAGGAGCTGTATTTAATGTTGGTTCTAAATCACCTAGATACCCAACTAAAACAATGGTACCGCTTAAGGACAAAGTTGGAATATAAGCATTAAGATCATGAACATAAGGTACAGTATCGATAATTAAATCAAATTGCCCTTTAACAGATGCCATCTGGCTTTCATCCTGTGAAATGACTATTTTATCTACCCCTAAACGCTGTGCATCAGCCTCTTTGCCAGCAGATCGAGTAAACAAGGTAACCTGAGCCCCTAGCCCTTTTGCCAATTTAATGGCCATATGTCCCAATCCACCAAGACCAACAACCGCTACCTTACTGCCTTCCTTCACCTGCCAATGACGTAATGGAGACCATGTTGTGATGCCGGCACATAATAAAGGCGCTGCACTTTTAAGCTCCATTGCATCAGGAATATGTAAAACAAATTTATCGCTGACCACAATTTTGTCAGAATAACCACCAAAAGTAGGCATTTGATCATGGCGATCCAGACTGTTATAAGTGAGTGTTGCTCCTTCTTCACAATACTGTTCTAGTCCATGCTCACAAGGGTTACAATGCTGGCAAGAATCAACCATGCACCCTACACCAACAGCATCACCAACTTTAAAACGAGTAACCTGAGCACCAACACGCACAACACGGCCAATAATTTCATGACCAGGAACCACAGGGTAAAGAGTTGACCAATCGCCATTCACATGATGTAGATCAGAATGACACACGCCACAATAAAGAATATCAATAACCACATCATTCGGACGAGGGTCTCTGCGCTCAAAATGATAAGGCTCTAAATTGGCTTTAGCGGTTTTTGCAGCATAACCAAGAACATTTATTGTCATGTTTTTTCTCCACATTTATGATGTAAAAACATTAGGTTATTACATCAACTTAAAAAATATTTTATTTGTCTGCACTCATCAAATTTATTTATATCATGCATTAAAACAAAAGTATCAGTAAAAAAGAAGCTATTCAAATACTGTATATTTCAGTGTTTATAACTTTTAGCAACATAACTTAAGTGATGCAAATATATATGAATCTACTTTCTATTTATAGACACAATCCTGTTTAATTCTTGCCTATTTCTATCATTCATAAAAAGCAAACTTAAAACAAACAAAAATTAAAATAATTAATTAATGAATAAATAAAAACAAAAGAACACTTAATAGACAAATACCTCATAATGCTTATCCAACGTATCGTATATTGACAATATCCCTAACTATAAAACATAAAAAATACGTCAACATAAAATAATTTTATTATCCACAAAGCAGAAATTAATATTATAAATAATAAAAAAACAAAATATTATTTTTCTGAATAAAATCTAAGTAATTATCAATGTACCATTCCAACAACAATTTCTTTATTTTTAGTTTCCTTTTAAGGTAAAAAAACTACCTCTTGTCAATTAGCAATATTATTAAAGTATAATTAACACTATTATGTTACCGTAAATCTATATTAATCATAATTTAAAGTGTAGACCATTATGAAAAAAATCGCTCCCCCATTCAAAAAAAAATTTTTACACAATAAAAATTTATACACTCTCACACTGACTTGCTGCTTACTGGCTTATTCGCCCTCTTCCATAAGTTTAACTATCACAGAAAATTTTTTTGGTAAACAAACCCAAGGAAACTGGTTATTACCTAGAGTGGGCGGAGGCGTACAAGACAATGTCGCTTGCTTAACGGCAGGAAATGGTCAAAATGTTGGCAATGCAACAACTCCAGGTTCCCCTCCTAAATGCTCCGGTATTACTGATGCTGATGGCAAAGGAGCCTTACGTTTGACACCTGCATCACCAACATATCGAGCAGGAGGCGTTGTATCTGATTTTACCTTTCCAACAAATGAAGGTTTAGAGGTATCTTTTACCACTTATACTTATGGAGGCAGTAACAATGCCGATGGTATGACATTTTTCTTGGTTGATGGCGCAGTTACCCCTACATTGGGTGCATCTGGCGGTTCTCTTGGTTACAGTTGTGCAAATAACTCAAGCACAAAAGGAGAAGGTATCAGCGGAGGTTATCTAGGCATAGGTATTGATGAATATGGTAACTTTTTAAATAAAAGTGACAACACGAGCACCCCAGTAAGCAATCCAGGAAGAAATATCATTGCGCTACGTGGTTCAGGTTCGATTAACCGAGCCACTTTAAATGCACTTTATCCTGGGTTTTACCCAAATGACAGCACGGGTGTAACGGCCATAAACAATACATGCAGTACAGGTATGATTTATAATAAGTCAGTAAATCAAGGAATTCCTATTGACAATTATAAATACATTGCCCATGCTAAATTAAACTCACCAATTAATAGTACAGCCACTGTCAGAAGTAGTGCTTTTCCTATTAACTATAAATTAAAAATTACGCCAGATGGTCTATTAAGTTTATGGTGGAGTTATAATGGCGGGACATACCAACCAATATTAGTTGACAAAGACATTATTTCAACCAATGGACCTCTACCAGGATCATTCCGCTTTGGTTTTGCGGGTTCAACTGGTGCATACACCAATATACATGAAGTTACTTGTTTTAAAGCAGCCCCCGCTTCTAAAACTGTGGGTTCCTCTTCTGTAAGCTTACCCGATGCAGAGTTTAGAACAGATAGCCAAATTTTCTCAGCATTTTATAATTCGAATAAATGGACGGGGCAAGTAACAGCACATACATTATACTTTCAAAATGATAGTTTTGTTGTACCGACTCAGGCAACTTGGGATGCCTCTTGTCTATTAACTGGTGGAGAATGTGCCAATACAGGACAAAGTAATGTCACCAAACAAGAACCAGATGACAGGACAATGTGGACTTACTTAACCGACTCAAGCGAAGGGACTACATTTAAATGGTCGTCTTTAACGGATACTGAAAAAGCCTATCTTAACTCTGGAGATAACCAAGGTGAAGCAAGGCTAAGCTATTTAAGAGGTGATCGTACAGCAGAAATCAGCAGTTCAGGGGGACAATTTAGAGCCAGAGAATCTGTTTTAGCTGATATCGTGAATGCCAGCCCTGCTTGGATTGGCCCACCATCAGCTAAGGACAATAATCGCACTTGGCAAGATGCTCTGTATGCATCAGAGACTATGACAGAAAATATAGAGGGTGCTGAAAAATACACAGCATTCCAAGAAAAATATAATGCACGTTTAAATGTAACCTATGTTGGTGCCAATGATGGGTTTTTACATGGTTTCCGCAGTGGTGCTTATGACGTTACAGGGAAAAATTTCTCTCCAACAACAGATCGCCCAAATGATGGTAAAGAAGTCTTGGCTTATATGCCAGCTTCTATTTTAAAGCGTATTCACAATGCGTCAAATAACGGCTTAGACTTTTCCAACTCACAATATGGACATAATTATTATCATGATGCTACACCTGGTGTAGGCGATGTATTCTATGGTGGCAAATGGCATTCTATATTGGTTAGTGGCTTAGGCGTAGGTGGCGCAACCATTTATGCATTGGATGTCACTGACCCTGATAAATTTGACGATACAAAAGATAGTGCGAAGGAACAAATCATCGGTGAATGGTCTTATAATGGTAGCGACCCAATATGGCAATATTTAGGAAATACTTATGGCACACCAGAAATTCGCCGCTTCCATAACGGACAATGGGGTGCTATTTTTGGCAATGGCTGGTGTCTTGGCAATGATGTTGGCAATGGCAACTGTAGTGCGCCAAGCTCTGGTAAAGCAGGTATATATGTGATGCTACTTGATCAAACAACAGGTGAACCAAGTTTTCATTTCCTTAATACCAATAATGGTTCCACTAGTGCACCTAATGGTATTGCGCATGTTACTTCTGCTGACCTAGATGAGGATCAAATTGTTGATTATGTGTATGCAGGTGATTTACAAGGCAATGTTTGGCGTTTTGATTTAACCAGTAAAGATACAAACGATTGGAAGAAAGGCAGTAACCTAGCTAAGTTGTTTACTACGCCCAATAATCAGCCTATTTTCACAAAAATAGCCATACAAAAAGATGAAAATTTAAAGAAAGTGATCTTAAATTTTGGTACAGGTGTACGTAAAATGGGTTATTTAACAGGCAATGATGTTTATGCAGCAAATACCCAAAGCTTATATGGTATTTGGGATTGGGATATGGCTGCTTGGAACAGTAAAAGTGCCAAAAAATACGATGCTTTAACTGGTGTTGGTACAATTGCAAAAAGTAAATTAACCGAGCAAAAAATTACTACCTCAACCAATGCCTTGACCAATAACAAAGTATGTTGGGCCAATATTAGTTCATGTACAGCAACCCCAAGTTATGGTTGGTATATGGATTTACCCTCTATTACTCAAGCAGGTGTCAATCAATATGAACAAATAGTTTATAGCCCTAAAATATACAATGATACATTGTTTGTAAACACCTATATTCCTAATGTTGACTCCACATTTTCTTGTGACACATTCTCTTCAAGTGGCTTCACTTATGGTATTCGTGCAGCTACTGGCGGTGGCATCCCAGGATTATTTGGTTCAGAAAGCTCAAATTTAACGGGGTATCGTCAATCATATAATGCTAAAGGGGAACCCATTTTTATAGAACATAATGGTAAAAAATACATGGGTTATAAAGATGAAAATGGTACTTGGCACTTTGTCGAAATGCATTTTACTAAGAGTTTTATGAGAAGACTATCTTGGAGACATATAACATAAATGAGGTTCATAAAAAGGGCTGTAAAATTACAGCCCTTTTTATTTTAGTCACTAAACAATATATCTGAATCAATTCAAATCTTCCCCAACAAAACCATTATTTCTTTCTTGTATCCAAACAATACTTCGTAATCTAACTCAAAAAAATGTGCTGTCGTTTATTTTAAGCAATCTAAAATTTCATTGTACTTAAATATAAGTGAATAAAAAAACAGACATAATCATCTATTATGTCTGCTGAAAAATTTGGGAGGATTTGTTATTTTTTATAACAATTAAAGCATTAATGAGTCTCTTCACTACCTACTACATGTACCTGAATCATATTGGTGCTGCCGCTTAAACCAATGGGAATACCTGCGGTCATCACCACTAAATCACCCTTTTCAATATAATGATTTTGTAAACATCGGTTAATGGCCTCAGTGGTCATGGCATCAGTATCGGTTTTAACATCACCTTGTAATGGGATAACCCCCCATACCAATTGCAATGAACGAATGGTTTTTTGATGAGGTGTTACGGCAAACACTGGGGTTTGAGGCCGATATCGAGACACCATCTGTGCGGTGAACCCTGATTCTGTCGCGGTAATAATACCTTTAGCATTTAATTCCAGACAAACTTGTACTGTTGCATGACTGATTGCATCGGTTGTATTGGTTTGTTTGAAACCAAATTTCGCTAATTTTTTAGCGGTGCTCAGTTCATCTTCCATTCTGAGTGCTATGGTGGTCATGGTTTTGACCGCTTCAATTGGATATTGCCCTGAAGCAGTCTCACCACTTAACATAATGGCATCGGTACCATCTAATATCGCATTGGCCACATCGCTGGCTTCTGCTCTGGTTGGTCGAGGGTTATTGACCATGCTTTCAAGCATTTGAGTTGCGGTAATCACTGGTTTGCCTTTTTCATTGCAAAGGCTGATCATTCTTTTTTGAATCAAGGGTACTTCTTCAGCTGGAATCTCGACCCCCAAATCGCCACGAGCAATCATTAAACCATCAGCCAAGTCTAGAATGTGTTCCAGATTTTTTACACCTTCTGCATTCTCAATTTTGGCAATAATTTTAATTGAAGCTTGATGTTTTTTCAGTAAATCCTTAATGGCAACGATATCTGAGGCTCTTTGAATAAAGGAAGCTGCAATAAAATCAACGTCTTCCTGAATACCAAAAGTAATATCCTCAATATCTTTTTCAGATAAAGGTGGTAAACTTAAATTCGCACCAGGCACTGCCACACGCTTACCATTACTTATTTGCCCAGTATTGTCAACAACCGTATGAATATCAAGCTGATCAATTGCGGTTACAGTTAATTGAATCAAACCATCGGATAATAAAATTTGGTTCCCGACAATAATTTCCTGAGCAAGCGTTTTATGGTTAATAGACACTATATGCTCATCGCCTTCAACTGCTTTGCCTGTTAATATAAACTTTGCCCCCTTTTCTAAGGTTACTTTGCCATGTTTGAAGGTGCCCAAGCGCATTTCTGGCCCCTTGGTATCCAACATGATCCCAACTGGAATACCTGTTTTTTTAGAGGCTTCTCTAATCGCAGTCATTCTTTGTTTATGGTCGGCATGTGAGCCGTGGGAAAAGTTAAAACGAGCCACATTCATACCATTTTGTAATAAAGCAACTTGAATTTCTGGTTGGTCGGTTGCTGGCCCTAAAGTACAGACTATTTTCGTTTTTTTCATTTACTGCTCCATAATATTTTTATTGTTATTTACCTAACTAACTGAAAATATTGTAAAAGAATAAGCAAAAAATAACATTGTGCAAATGAACAATTATGCTGATTAAAATTGGTTTATTTTTTCATATTTTTCTAAAACTTAGCTAAAAAAATGCCTCACTTTTTAAGGTGAGGCAAAAGGATCACTTAATGAGGAAAGTTATGAGTGATTTTTAAATAAAAATGCGTCTTGTCCTGGATAGTAAGCATATTCACCAAGCTCTTCTTCAATTCGAAGCAATTGATTGTATTTAGCCATACGGTCAGAACGGGAAAGAGAACCTGTTTTAATTTGCATACAATTGGTTGCCACAGCCAAATCGGCAATGGTGCTGTCTTCTGTTTCACCAGAACGATGACTCATCACACTGGCATAACTATTGCGTTTAGCCATTTCAACTGCTTTTAGTGTTTCTGTTAAGGTACCAATTTGATTCACTTTGACCAAAAGTGCATTGGCTAAATGTTGTTCAATACCCTGCTTTAAGATTTTGGGATTAGTGACAAATAAATCATCGCCTACTAACTGAATGTGTTTACCTAATCTACGGGTTAGAATATCCCAACCCGCCCAATCATCTTCGCTCATGCCATCTTCAATAGAGATAATGGGGTATTTTTTGACCAATTGTTCTAAGTAATCTACAAACTCTTCTGAAGTTAAACTTTTATCTTCTGCACTAAGATGATATTTGCCGTCTTGATAAAACTCACTAGATGCACAATCTAAAGCCAAAACCACATCTTGCCCAGCTTGGTAACCCGCAGCTTCTATAGCTTGTAAAATTAAGGTAATCGCCTCTTCATGAGTATTTAAATTAGGGGCAAAGCCACCTTCATCACCAACTGTTGTAGCAAACCCTTTATCATGACAAATTTTCTTTAATGTATGAAAAATCTCTGCGCCACAACGCAATGCTTCTTTATAGCTGGATAACCCAATAGGCATAATCATAAACTCTTGAATATCTAAGCTATTATTTGCATGGGCACCACCATTAATCACATTCATCATGGGTACAGGCATACTCATAGGGCCTGAACCACCAATATAACGGTACAACGGTAATTTTGCCTCTTGGGCAGCAGCATGAGCTACTGCAAGGGATACTGCCAATAAGGCATTGGCGCCTAGTTTTTCTTTATTTTCGGTACCATCTAATTGAATCATGGTTTGATCAATTAAAGTTTGCTCAAACACGTTCAAACCAATCAACACAGGTTTAATTAATTGATTGATATTACTTACGGCTGTCAAACAACCTTTGCCTAAATAACGTTTTTTATCCTGATCTCTAAGTTCCAAAGCTTCTTTGGTTCCTGTAGATGCACCAGAGGGAACTGCTGCGCGTCCTAAAATACCGGTTTCAAGAATAACATCTGCTTCAACAGTTGGGTTACCTCGAGAATCCAGTATTTCTCTGGCAATAATATCGATGATCACACTCATTTTTTTCCTTTCTTTTGCCTTCCATTATGATGTTCTTACAATAAAAACAGCGGTCTTTTGAATCACAAAATCAGGATGGCTCTAAAATCATTAATATTGGTTCTAGTCGGTTGTGTCACCACTAAATCGTCTAAATAACTAAAGAAAGTATAAGCATCGTTTTTTGCAAGAAAATCAGATGCAATTAAATTCAGTTGCTCAGACGCACGCTGTAAAGTATCTGGCCCAATCATTGCTCCTGCATTGTCTTCGCTGCCATCAATGCCATCTGTATCACAGGCAATAGCATAAACATTGTCCATGCCTTTTAATTCTATTGCCAAAGCCAACAAAAACTCTGCATTGCGTCCACCTCTACCATTTTCGCCTGTAACCGTTACTGTCGTTTCACCACCAGACAAAATTAAAGCAGGCTTACTTACTGGGGTATCATGCATTTTAATCTGGTGTGCAATGCCTGCATGAACAGCAGCCACATGCCTTGCTTCTCCAGTGAGCGCATCCCCTAAAAATAAAACATTTAACCCCATATTACGCGCTGCTTCTTGGGTGGCTAAAAAGGCTTTTTGCGGTGTCACAATTAAATGTGCTTCTGTATTGGTTAACTGCTTTGGTGTTTCTTTTGCCTGAGTATCAGAACTGAGGTAATTTTTAACAGACTCAGGTATATTAATGTTGTATTTATTCAAAATAGTTGTAACATCAGCAAATGTGCTAGGATCTGGCACAGTTGGTCCAGAACCGATTGCGGAAAAATCGTCCCCCACCACATCGGAAATAGCTAAAGTCAAGACATGTGCAGGCGCAGCAATTTGTGCCAATCGTCCACCTTTAATGGCAGACAAATGTTTACGCACAATGTTCATTTCTTCTATGGGTGCACCACTGGCCAATAACTGCCGTGTAATGTATTTTTTGTCTTCTAATGTAATGCCTTGTGCAGGTAATGCCATCAATGCAGAGGCTCCTCCTGAAACAAGGAAAATCACCAAATCATCTTCAGTGGCTGACTTAGCCCATTCATACAATTTTAATGCAGCTTGTGTCCCATTTTGATCTGGAACTGGATGAGAAGCTTCAATGACTTCTATATATTTGGTTGGCTCACCATGCTGATAACGGGTAATGACCATACCCTCAATTGGAAAAGGATAAATTCGCTCTAACTCTGCTGCCATACTGGCAGCTGCTTTACCTGCCCCCAACACAATGGTTTTCCCTTTTGGTGGTTCTTTAGGTAAAAATGAGGCCATTTTCCCTTCTGGCATAGCAGCGCTAAGTACTGTTTGGAACAGGTCTTTTAATATTCTTTGGGGTGGCTGATTCATATTCAATACCATAATAAATATCCTCTCCTAGGAAGCCTAAGATATATGTGATCAAACATTTTGTTAGGCTTCCTCGAGGTTGGTGTTTAACAAAGGGATTTGTTAATTATTTTTTAATTTCAACTTTTGCTTGTTTTTCATAATAGCGTGCAATCGCGCTATGATCTAAGCTGCCCATATCATCAGTACGTAAAGATTGCATGATTTCCATTACAGATGCAGTCAATGGTAAAGAAGCACCGATGCCATGAGAGGTATCCAAAGCATTTTGTAAATCTTTAATATGTAAATCGATACGGAATCCTGGTTTAAAATTACGCTCAAGTACCATGGGTGCTTTGGCATCTAATACTGTACTGCCAGCTAAACCACCGCGAATGGCTTGATAAACTAATTCAGGTTCAACTCCAGCTTTGGTTGCCAAAACAAAGGCTTCTGACATTGCTGCAATATTTAAAGCCACAATAATTTGATTCGCCAATTTAGTTACATTTCCGGCACCAACATCGCCTGTATGCACAACGGAGCCTGCCATTGCTTTTAAAAGATCATAGTGTTTGTCAAACAATGCTTTGTCTCCGCCTACCATAACGGATAAGGTGCCATCAATTGCTTTAGGTTCGCCACCACTGACTGGTGCATCTAATAAAGCAATACCTTTTTTCGCTAACTCTGTCGCAATTTCTCTACTGGCCAATGGCGCAATAGAACTCATATCAATAACAACGGTACCTTCTTTTGCACTTTCAATCACACCACCTTCGCCTAAAACAACTTGTTTAACTTGCGGTGAATTAGGCAACATAGTGATGATGACATCACATTGGCTTGCCAGTTCCTTAACAGAAGATGCGGTTTTTGCACCAGCGGCAACCACTTCGTCTACTGCTGCTTGGTTTAAATCGCTCACCACTATCGAGTACCCTGCTTTAAGCAGATTTTTACTCATTGGTTTGCCCATAATACCTAAGCCAATAAATCCTACATTCATGATTTTTTTCCTTTCAATTGAGTATGTCAAAACAGGCTTTGTTATTTTAAAAATTTGTCAGCTAATGCCTGAGTAGCTGAACGAAAGAGTCCTAAATCACTGCCAGCACCAACAAAGGTGGCACCCATTTGTAAATAACGACGGGCATCTGCTTCAACAGGTGCTAAAATACCTGCACCTTTACCGTGTTTTTTAGCCACATCAAAAATGTGCTGAATGGTTTTTTGAACATCTGGATGTGCGGGGTTGCCAAAATGACCAAGTGCCGCAGATAAATCGCTCGGTCCAACAAACAGTAAATCGATACCGTCTACGGCTACAATTTTTTCTACGTTTTCAATACCTTTCTGGCTTTCAATTTGTGCCATCACACAAATATTTTGATTCACTTTTTCAAAGTAGTCTGTGATTGTGCCAAATTGATTACTTCGGTGGGCTACCGATACGCCACGAATGCCATCAGGTGGGTAACGTGTGGCACGTACTGCATTGATCGCTTCCTCTTCTGTTTCGATAAATGGAATCAAAAAATTATAAAAACCAATATCCAACAACCGTTTAATCAAAACAAAATCATTCCAAGCAGGACGAACAATAGGCTGACTTACACTGTCTTTTAATGTCATCAACTGTGGAATAAAAGTCAATACATCATTACAGGCATGTTCCCCATCAAGTAACAACCAATCAAACCCAGCATAGCCTAATATTTCTGTCGTAATTGGGCTTCCTAAAGCGGCCCAACAACCAATTAGGGTCTTACGATTTAACACATCTTCTCTTAACTGGTTATGACACGTTTTCTTCATAATTTTTCTTTCTATAAACAAGTTCCATACTGTTATTTTTGTCAGAGTGAGCTTGTCCACTCTGAAACGCTATTTTTAACGCACCAAACAAGGACGTTTATTGTCAAATGCCCAATTAGGAATCAAATACTGCATCGCCATCGCATCATTGCGCGAACCTAATCCCATTTTTTTGTATAGCTCATGTGCTTTCATCACTTGATCCATATCTACATCCACACCTAAGCCTGGTTTTTTAGGTACTTGAATCATGCCTTTTTCAATGATGAGAGGCTCTTTAGTTAAACGTTGATTGCCCTCTTGCCAAATCCAATGGGTATCAATAGCAGTAATGTCTCCTGGTGCAGCAGCAGCCACTTGGGTAAACATTGCCAAAGAAATATCAAAGTGGTTATTAGAATGAGAACCCCATGTTAAACCCCATTCATGGCAAAGTTGAGCCACTCTAACCGACCCATTCATGGTCCAAAAATGTGGATCAGCTAAGGGAATGTCAACTGATTGTAAAGAGATGGTATGTCCCATTTGCCGCCAATCGGTTGCAACCATATTGGTCGCTGTTGGTAAACCTGTTGCACGACGGAACTCTGCCATGATTTCTCGCCCTGAATAGCCTTGTTCTGCACCACAAGGGTCTTCTGCATAAGCTAAAGTATCTTTTAAGTATTTACCAATACGGATGGCTTCATCCAATAACCAACCACCATTAGGGTCTAGAGTCACTCGAGCATTTGGGAATTTTTTCTTAATGGCAATGACAGCTTCGGCTTCATCCTCTGCTTTTAATACACCACCTTTTAATTTAAAATCATTAAAGCCATATTTTTCATAAGTCGCTTCTGCTAAACGGGCTATACTCTGTGGTGTCAACGCTTCTTCATGACGTAAGCGATACCAGTCGCAAGGATCATTTGATTGGTTTTGATAAGGTAAATCAGTTTTGTTTCTGTCACCAACATAAAATAGATACCCCAACACTTCTACTTCATCACGTTGTTGCCCTTCTCCTAATAATGAGGCAACAGTCACGCCCAAAAATTTTCCTAATAAGTCCATCATAGCCGCTTCAACAGCCGTAACAACATGGATTGTTGTGCGTTGATCAAATGTTTGGTTGCCACGCCCGCCTGAATCACGATCTGCAAATTTTTGGCGTATAGCATTCATTACATTTTTATATTCACCAATTGTTTTGCCAATCACTAAAGGTTTGGCATCTTCTAACGTTTGGGTAACAGTACCCACACCTGGCACTTCACCAACACCGACATTACCGGAGTTATCTTTTAAAATAACGATATTACGGGTAAAGTAAGGAGCATGTGCGCCACTTAGATTAAGCAACATACTGTCATATCCAGCGACAGGAATAACTTGCATTTCGGTAATTACGGGTGTAGATGTACTCATTTTATTTTTCCTTAACTTTCATTTAATTATAAATATATCAATAGACCTTATCGCACCATACAAGGGCGTTTACGATCAAATTGCCAGCCTGGATAATAATATTGCATTGCCATGGCATCATTACGTCCACCTGATGGTAATTGTTTATACAATTCATGCGCAGCTGCTACTTTATCCATATCTATTTCAATACCTAAACCTGGCTTATCGTTCAGTGCTATTTTGCCTTTAACAATTTTCAACGGCTCTTTAGTTAAAGTCATATCCCCTTCTTGCCAAATCCAATGTGTATCTAATGCAGTTGGATTACCAGGCGCACTAGCGCCTACATGAGAAAACATAGCCAAAGAAATATCAAAGTGATTGTTAGAATGGCAGCCCCATGTTAAACCCCATTCATCACACATTTGGGCAACACGGCTAGCACCAGTTAGTGTCCAAAAATGTGGATCAGCTAAAGGGATATCAACTGCCTGTAACATAATAGAATGTCCCATTTCACGCCAATTTGTTGCAACCATATTGGTCGCGGTAGGCAAACCTGTTGCTCGACGAAACTCTGCCATCACCTCTCGTCCAGAGTAACCTTGCTCAGCACCACATGGATCTTCCGCATAGGTCAATACATCATGCATGCCTTTACAAAGCCTAATGGCATCTTCTAATAACCAACACCCATTTGGATCTAAAGTAATGCGCGCATCAGGGAAGTTTTTCTTCAACTGAGTCACGGTTTCAATTTCGGTTTCACCAGAAAAGACACCACCTTTCATTTTGAAATCTTTAAAACCATAAAGATCTTGTGCCGCCTGAGCCAACTGGATAACGGCATCTGAAGTCATGGCCTCTTCTCTACGAATACGATACCAATCATGCTCCCCTGTACGCGGTTTTTGATAGGGCAAATCGGTCTTTTTATCGTCACCAATATAAAATAAATAACCTAATACAGTGACTTCATCACGTTGTTTACCTGAACCTAATAATTCAGCAACGGGTACATTTAAAAATTGTCCCATCAAATCCAACAAGGCAGCCTCTAAAGCAGCAACAGCATTGACTCGTAATTCAAAGGTCCAAGCCCCACCAGCAAATGTTTCATAATCGGCATCTAAAAAACCATTATGCATTTCATGAACAATACGATTTAAAATGGCAATTGATCGACCTTCTACATGAGAAGTTGCTTGCACCAAAGACTGATAAATCGTGTCTCCTCCAGGCGCTTCACCTACACCAGTATGACCTGCATTATCTTTTAAGATAACGATATTACGGGTGAAATATGGGGAGTGAGCCCCCCCCACATTCATTAACATACTGTCAAAACCTGCCACTGGAATAACCTGCATGGATGTGATTACGGGAACTGATTGTGTACTCATTTTCTGTATCCTTTATCCATATCTAATCTTGGTTTAATCAATGCTTTTAAGTTCCATACGTTTAATTGGACCAACAATAAACAAGAAGCTAAAAGCGGCAACTAAAGCATGTACAGCGACAAATACAAGAGCCCATTCAAATTTGCCAGTTGCATTTACAATATAACCGATGGCAATTGGTGAAACGATACCAGACAAGTTACCACACATATTGAATAAGCCACCTGCCAATCCGCTAATTTCTTTTGGTGCTGTATCTGCCATAACAGCCCAGCCCAGAGCACCGATACCCTTACCAAAGAAAGCCATGGACATAAACAAGATCACCATGCCAATTGAATCAACGTAATTACAGAACACCATAGTCATAGAAAACAACATGCCTAATACAATTGGTGTTTTTCGAGCAATAGACAATGAATTTGTTTTTTTCATCAATCTGTCAGAAATAATGCCTCCTAAAATTCCTCCAGCAAAACCACATATTGCAGGTACTGCTGCGGCAAAACCGACAGATTTCAAATCCAATCCTCTTTCGGTTGCCAAATAAATCGGAAACCAAGTGATGAAGAAGAATGTTAAACAGTTAATACAATACTGCCCAAGATAAACCCCAACCAACATCCGATTGGTCAGTAATTGTTTTACATAACCAAATTTAGGACCTTCTTTCTTACCATCATCTTTTTTCTGATCCATATTCACCAAAGCACCGCCAGCCTCAATATAAGCGACTTCAGCAGCATTGGCTCTTGGATGTTCTTTTGGGTCATAAATGACTTTTAACCAAACAATACTGATTAAAATACCCAATACGCCCATGAAAATAAATACAGATTGCCAGCCCAATTCAACGGTTAACCAGCCCATAATGGGTGCAAAGATAACGGTTGCAAAGTATTGAGCTGAGTTAAAAATAGATACAGCTGTTGCCCGTTCATTGGCTGGAAACCATGCTGCAGCAATACGGCTATTGCCTGGAAAAGAAGGAGACTCTGCCAAGCCCACCAAGAAACGAAGGGAGAATAAGGTAATTAATGCCCACACGCCAGTAAATAACCCTATCCCTGCCTGCATTAATGTAAATAAAGACCAAAAGAAAATGCTGTAAAAATAGACTCGCTTAGAACCGAACTTATCAAGTAACCAACCTCCTGGTAATTGACCTAACACATAAGCCCATGAGAATGCTGAAAATATCCACCCCATCCCCGCAGCATCAATCCCCACTGCATCAGATAAAGGTTTGCCAGCAATGGCCAATGTAGCCCGATCTCCATAGTTAATTGCTGTCACGAAAAATAAAAGAACGACAATCATCCAACGTACATTTGTCCGTTTTTGTTCCCCTAAAACTTGATTTGCCTCACTCATATGACACACCTTTTTTCATAAGAAACCATTAATTCGAAAACATAAAAATATATTCTTAATGCATTGCCAAGCAGTATAGGGATACCAAAGTAAAATTTCATTATGCAAATGCACAACTTTTGATTTATTTCTTTCTATTCAAATAGGCAAAAATACAAAACAGGAAACAATTTTGTAAAAATCTTTATATTTTATAATTAGATAGGTTTTATTTAGAAAAAAACACAAATTTTTCATTATTTCAGTTAAAAAAATTAGATAATTGCACAATGTTTTTTTGAGACTTATCCATAATAATGTCATGGTTTAGTCATGAATAGTGGGAGTAATGAATATGGCAGAAAAAATAGATATCCCTTTATATATTAAAGTGAATCCTAGTGACAATGTTGCTATTGTGGTCAATGAGGGCAGCTTACCAGCAGGAACTATTTTTCCAACTGATGGGTTAACTCTTTTAGAAGAAGTACCGCAAGGCCATAAGGTTACTTTACAAGACATTTTACAAGATGAGCCTATTATCCGTTATGGGGAAGTTGTTGGATTTGCTGCCTGCGATTTAAAAAAAGGCAGTTGGGTTCACGAAGGGGTCACTAAAATGCCTAAAGCACCAGCTTTAGATGAGCTTGAATTAGCAACTAAAGTACCTGCACCTTTACCTCCTTTAGAAGGCTATACTTTTGAAGGTTATAAAAATGCTGATGGTTCAGTAGGAACACGTAACCTATTAGGTATTACAACCAGTGTTAATTGCGTGGCGGGTATTGTTGAATATGTCACTAAAATCATTGAACGTGATTTATTGCCACAATACCCTAATGTCGATGGTGTTGTGCCATTAAGCCATCTTTATGGTTGTGGTGTCGCAATTGATGCTCCTGCGGCTGTTGTGCCTATTCGCTCTATTCATAATTTGGCTAAAAACCCTAATTTTGGTGGAGAAGTCATGGTGGTAGGATTAGGTTGTGAAAAATTACAACCTGAAAAACTACTAAAAGGGACATCAGATGTGATTCCAATAGAGCTAGATGACCCAGACGATGTCATTAGTCTACAAGATGAACAACATCACGGCTTTAAATCTATGGTTGACCACATTTTGCGTGTTGCCCAAAGACATTTGGAACGTTTAAACCAAAGAAAACGAGAAACTGTTCCCGTTTCAGAATTGGTGGTTGGGATGCAATGTGGTGGAAGTGATGCATTCTCTGGCGTTACAGCAAACCCTTCTGTCGGCTTTGCGTCTGACTTATTGGTTCGCTGTGGTGCAACGGTGATGTTCTCAGAAGTGACCGAAGTCAGGGACGGTATTCATCTATTAACCCCTCGAGCAATTAATGAACAAGTTGGTCGAGACTTAATTCGTGAAATGGCTTGGTATGATGACTACCTTGACGCGGGCAAAGTTGATCGCAGTGCCAATACTACTCCTGGTAATAAAAAAGGAGGCTTAAATAATATTGTGGAAAAAGCCATGGGTTCTATTGCCAAATCGGGAACCAGCGCAATTGTTGAAGTACTCTCTCCTGGGCAAAGACCAACAAAACGAGGCCTCATTTTTGCAGCAACACCTGCAAGTGATTTTGTTTGTGGTACACAACAATTGGCTTCGGGTATTACCATTCAGGTCTTTACCTCTGGAAGAGGCACCCCTTATGGTTTAGCTGCAATACCTGTTATTAAAATGGCCAGCAGAAATGCTATTGCAAACCGTTGGTTCGATTTAATGGATATCAGTGCCGGCCCCATTGCCACAGGTGAAAAAACAATAGAAGAAGTTGGCTGGGAATTGTTTCATATGATTTTAGAAGTTGCCAGTGGTAAAAAAATACCTTGGTCGGATCATTGGGGGCTACATAATCCGCTTGCTGTTTTTAATCCTGCACCAATTACTTAAATTTGCTGTTTCAATATATTTTAAAACCGCAATAAACGATAATTGCGGTTTTTTATTTTTTACTTATCCAATAATACAGCGATATAAAGCAACAACCGATCATCAAGTAAATCCATTCTCAACCCTGTAATGGACGAAATTTTATTTAAACGATATTCAAGTGTATTTCGATGAACATAGAGCGCTTTTGCTGTTGCCCCCATTTGTAAATTATTTTTAAACCACACTCTTAATGTTTTGAGCAACAAACCATTATTATCTTGTTGTTTTAATTGATTTAGTGGATATAAAAACTCCAATGCCTGCCACCCAGAATTTAAACCATCCAATAAAACTGGCAAAATTAAATCATGATATTGGTAATACTTCTCCTCTGGTTTACGTTGTTTCCCAATTAATAAAGTGGTATTGGCTGTTTGATATGATTTGGCGATATTGTTTTTTTCATCAGTAAAATAATGACCCAATGCCATTTTCATATTTAATTGGGCTGCACTTTTTTTGCGCTCTGCCAATATTTTTTCTAATTTGGTTTTATGTTCCGCGGTATCCCAATGACCATGTTGATTCAGTGCAGGAATCAATACAATCATTTTTGTTAAAGATTGCACGGCATATAAATCACTAATATGCTGGGTATACAAATGATCTTGAATACCTTTAAATTCGTAAATTGCGGATTCCACTTCAGAATGTTCAATATCGATATTGATTTCAATAATACACGCTACTCGTGGAATGGTTAAATCAATGCCTAAACGTTGCCCCCACTCTAATAGTTTAGGGGTTAACTCTTCTGCTTGAATTAAATTAAGCACCAACTCTTCACGCAAGCGACTTTCTTGGGCTAAATCATGTAACAGTCTTGCCTGCTCCATCATCATTTGCGCAGACATACAAACCAACTGACCAAACTGTTTTAAATGCGTTGGCTCGCCAGTTAAACCAATGACCCCAACAATTTCTCCATCAATTTGTAAAGGTAAATTCACGCCTGGGCGGACACCATGTAGGTTTTTAGCTCCTTCTTCATCAATAGAAACCACTTCTTTGCGAGACAATGCCAACAATGCGCCTTCATGTAGCTCACCTAAACGCTCAGTGTTACCGCTACCAATAATTTGCCCTTTGGTATTGATGATATTTACATTACAGTTAATAATTTGCATTGTCTTATCGACAATCTGTTGTGCAAGTTTTTCACTCAAAGAATAGACAGCCATAGAAAACCCTGATCCTGATTGAAAGATAAAGAAGAACAAGTATATTGACCTTTAATTATACACTTATGCTCACACATTCAATCAGATTATTTTTATCTTTTATCCTGCCAAGATTAAGTGGGAATTTAACTGTTTCAAAACAAGTGATCATATAAAATGGACGTTTTTATAAACAACCATTGTTTCTTAATAAAAAAAGGCAAGAAAAAATCTTGCCTTTTTAAACGATGGGAATAATTTTATTTAAAGCTCCATTTACCCCCTATATTAAACCGATAACCTCGGGCACCAGAAGAACCAACTTCATGTTGATAATCTGCCTCTCCATACAAAGAGAAATTATTTTTAAATGTCGTTGTCCAACCTAACCCAAGTTGTGCAGCCTGTCCAAATTTACCACCAGTAAAGCTGGTTACAGGAAACTCGCTGTTATTTGCATCAGAAATATTCACTGTAGGTGAACCACCCCAACCATGGTAATAGTTTAGACGTATATAAGGTGTGTGCAATTTACCATCTTCACCAACCCAAGTTTTATTGGTTCTGATGCCAAGACGCCCAATTGTTTGGTGATGACGATTAAATGCTAATTTTGCCCCATCTTGATCAATGACATTATCCATTTTCAAATTTTGATAACTCAATTGTGCTTGCGGCTCTAAAACCCAGCCATTATCCAACATAAATGGGTAACCTGTTTCAATTGATGCAACCCAGCTGTTACCTTTAATTTTACTGGCTGTACCATGTGCTTTAGTCTCCACATCAGTACGATGCCAATCATAGGACAATGTACCATCAATATAGAATTTATCTTTATTGTTCCATGTTAAATATAAAGCCAATGTATCTGATTTAATTTTAGACTTACTGTATCCATCTTCTGCCTTTGGTTTTAAAGTTGAATAACCATGAGACCAAGCAAGTCCACCGCTAAACAATTTATCTTCTTCATCAAGACGGAATAGATTAGCACCTATTTGCAATAAATCAGTATCAAAATCATAGTTAAAACCATATCGTTTGGTATGAACATTGGTATGATACGTATAATCTGAATGAACATAACGGGCAAAAACATTGCCTGTTTTATCAAAGTCTTGCGTTCTCAGCTCCCCCAAACGTTTGTGTAAATCATCAATATTAAGCATATTGTATTGTGTCAAAGCCCCCATTAATGACACATAAGAAGGAACTTGGGGAATCACACCAGGACGAGAACAAATAGGATCATCGCTACATACAATTGCATTGGCCAAACGATAATCCCAAAATTGATTACCTGTTGTTGCTCCACCAACAACTCTTTCTGAAGCATCAGACGCTCCCGGAGCAAAAGCATACAACTTATAACTAAATGCGCCTGCTGCAACATAGCCATTTGCCAATTCAAAAGCATTGGCCGTAGAATTTCCACCGACTTGTACGAGTGAAATCCCTTCATTTGATTCAATTACATGATTCCCATTCAAATCGGTAGCCCCACCATCTCCAACCAATTTGGGCGTTAAAAGAGTCGTACCTGAGGCATTGTTTTCAATCAGTAAACGGTCAGTAGTTTGATTGGTTAAAGGGCCTCCAGTATTTAAATAAGTATTCAATGCCACAATACCACCAAAGGCAAGCCTGCCAGGGTCAGAATGATAATCACCTTGAATGGTTAAAGAGTCTCCAATAGTGTCACCATTAGTCAAATCGATGGTTCCTTGATTATTTACGGTTACAGAACCAGGAGCAGCGCCTGAAATAATTGGTTTGATATTATTACCTGCATACAAAATAGAACTTGTATCAATATTCACCTCACTACCACTAAGTTTTAAATTATCGGTTAAAGTCCACTGTGTATTATTAAACAAATTAAAGGTTTTCCAGCCATCGCTTAAATTAGTTCCTTTGGCTAAGTCATCCGAAACAAATGAGCCTCCACGAGCGGTAATACCATTAAAAGTTAACACATTCTCCCCACCAGACACAGAGGTAATATGGGAAACTTGATTTAAATCTGTGTAGTTAATGGTTGCATGGTTATTAGTTGCCCCCATTGAAATACCACCTTCAAACTGTGTACCTTGCATAAACAACGTATCTTTTGCACCACTTCCTGAATCAATTTCACCTCGAACATTCCCTGAGTAAAAACCCAAGTTATCGTTTCCTGAACTGCCTTGCACAGCCAGAGCATTCGCTGAAGAAGCTATAATGGTACCGACACTGTCAAAAGTTGTTCCTGTACCATTGGATAAGTCAACAACAGAGCTGCTTTGACTGTTAGAGATAAGTTTGCCTAAATTGGTTGTTTGTGATGCCGTTCCTGCAACCAAAGCAGATCCGCCAGCAACATCATTAATGGTAACTGAAGCTGCTGTAACCACTTCTGCATTGGTATAAGCATAAATACCTGTTGAACCAGCACCGTTACCATTAATTTGATATCCAGTACCTATAGCAAGGTCTCCTGAAGTTTGGCTACCGTCCGCTTGTTGGAAAGCAAAGCCTTTACCATTACCAGAAACATTAATTTGTGCAGTTGAACCAGAATCAATTGTTACACCAGTACGAATACCCGCTCCATCTGTAACATTAACAGTTACATCAGATAAAGATATTTGATTGGTTTCTGCTTTGTTTTCAATACCATTACCACTACCATTAATATTGAGTGTGACATTTTGTGCCAACATTGCCAAAGCTCCAGTATCCAATAAAATACCATGCGCTGTTCCAGCTGTTTGAATCACATCTCCTGTACTACCACTTAATGATAACTGAGCACCACTGAGTAACTGCACACCAGCAGTACCATCATCTACTGTTACTTGCCCTACTCTGGTTACTCTGGCTGCTGTCCCGTCAACCTTGATACCTGTGCCATGATTTAAATGAATGGTTCCTTCATTATTCAAAATACCACTTCTAACCCATACCCCTGTGTTGTCCGAACCTGCAGTAAAATCCACATCACTGTCACCAGTTAAAGCCAATGTACCATTGTTTTGTACGATATAGCCGGTAGCTTCAGTTACCCCTGAAGAACTGATTACTGAAGCACCACTGGTTAATTTGGTTGCCGCCACATTTGCAGAAGTTACTGCACCACTTAAATTGTGTTTATTGCCATCAACAATGGTGCCAATCGTTTGATTTGCAGAAAGCTCGATTTTGCTATCAGGCTCATATTGACCTGTTGCACCACCTTCTATAATTGAACCAATTGATGCTTCGCCAGTTAAATTAAAGTGTGCCTGACTTAAATTGACCTCCGTGCCTACACCTGTACCATTGACACCAATTGAACTGTTACCACTTGTGATGATTTTTAGACCTGTTTCATTTAAGTCTGCCCCATTTTCCACACGAAAAACAGTGGATTTATCTGTTGACACGTCAAACGAATTAGTAGGATTTAAAATACTGATATTAGCCTTATCACCATAGGCAAAAAAAGCAATTTGTTCTTCGCCCGTATCAAAAATTGGAATAGCATCTTCAGTCACAACAACATTTGCATTACCACGTGCATGTACACCAATGGCACCTCTACCTTTAAGTTCTATTGTACCTTCTGCTGAAGCTGAAGCTAAACCAGAGCCTTGCCCCTCAACCCATATACCATAATTTCTTGTACCATAAATAGGGTCAGCCTCACCATTAATAATGATATGGCTATTTTCAGTAGCCAATGCTTGGGCATTTTTTGAGCCTGTACTGATGACTTTAATACCGACCGCATTTTCACCAGCCAATTCAATCGTGCCATCATTTTGAATTTGCCCAAGTGCACCTGCATTGGTAACCAACATACCATAGTTATAATTAGGCACTTCACCATTTTGCCCAACACCCTGAATAGAAATGGTTCCATTATTGATCATTGTGGTTGCATCACCGGCAATGGCATTCATGGCTGCACTATTTTGCGTTTTACTGCCAATGGTGATATTGCCATTATTGGTTGCACTTGCGCCACTGCTCACACGAATGCCACTGGTAAAGACAGAATTATTTATTTCAACGTCAGCTGCTGCTGCCCCTTGTGTCATCTGAGCTTCTCGCCCAATATAAATATCACCATTATTTATAAATGTTGACTGTTTAGATGCTACATCAACCCCTGTTGTTTCTCTATTTGAGGATGAATTTTTTACACCTATATTAATTGTACCTGAATTGGTTGAAACCACATTTGGATCAGTGGTGTTGATATAAACCCCGATAGTTTGATGACTATGTGTACCTGCTGCACTGATATTAATGATACCTTGATTATCTAATGAAGAAGAATCTTCAACTCGAATCACCGTTACACCCTGACTACTGGCAGACTGAACCGTTCCATTATCTTTAAGCAAAAAGTTGCCATTAATAACACCTTTGTTGGTTACAGTAGAGTCGTCTGCTAAAGTTAAAGCAGTGCCATTATTGACACCCAATAAAGCATCTGCCCCAATTTCAACTTTGGCTCCATTGTCTACCTTAACCGCAACCTTAGAATCATCTGTCCGGGCAGAACCATAACCATAGGTATAATTTGTTTCTAATGTACCATTAATATTTACTGTGGCATTTTCCCCCGTGGCATGAATAACTGTGTTGTCCCCAATGGGTTTAAAAAGATCATCATCTGTTTGTGTTCTGTCCGCTGTATAGTCATAGTAAATGGTTTCAGACTTCAATGAGACCGCCTGATTAAATAAAGACTCATAATCACTTGGCTCTAATTGCCCAGCTTGGAGTTTGTCGATCAACCAATCATTATATGCTTGTAAAGAAGCCACATCAGTCACGTTAAAATTAGTGCTGTTACCATCTAAAGTTTGAACAGAAATAGCCCCAGAAAAGACAGGAATATCATCAATGGTATAAGCCGTTTTATTTGCATTAATATCTGCTTGTGCAGAAGAAAAGGTTACTCTATTTTTACCTTCCCAATTAATTATACTGTCTTCTCCCCCTGAACCATCCACATCAAATAATGTTGTTTGCTTGGACACTAAGTTGATATGATTGGTACTTGATGATGCCCCAGTACTGGCATCACCCAAATTAACATTTAATGTGCCACCTGAACTTTGCACATCAGCAATACGTAAATCAATATATTGATTATCACCTACATTGTGTAAGCTTGGTAAAGTAGTGCTTGTATCCAAAATACTGCCTAATCCTACTAGCTCAGCAGAATCATATGTTTGCATAGTGGCCACACCGCCTGTAATTGGGTCAGGAATAGTGATGCCATTATTCATCGGACCTATGCTTAAGCGATCCTTATCCAAAGCATTATTGGGGTCATCTATTAAATCGTTAGCCAGTAAATCACTTAACGATAAGTTTTCACTTCCTGTATCACCCTCTGTAAAGCTGTTCGCTGTTGATGGCGTTTCCAATGTTAATGTATTGCCATTAGAAACAATATACTTATCTACTTCTCCATCACTATCTACGGTATTAAAATTATGTATAACCTCTGCATAACTAGCTGCAGAGCTAAAAGATAATGCAATAAGCATTGCAATAATTGATTTATTAAACTTATCCATGACAAGAGCCCTTTGTTCGCTCATTTTATAAAATTTAAATTTAATTTAAAATAACGGTTATTTTTTCAATATATTTACATAACCAACATCAATTGTAAATAATATTTTTATAGTCATGTCATCCAGCAATTAAATTAATTTAATAATTTAATTACCTAATAAAACTTAATGCAATAAAGCATTGTTTTTAGAAAAAGTTTTAAATATTTAATTTAACAACATCAAAAAATAGACTGTTCAATCTGTATCTTTTTTGTATATAAATTTGATATAACATCAAGTTATTTTTTCATTTTTTGCAAAATTTAACTATATTAAATGAAAAATTGATCGATTAATGCATCATTAATGAAACAAAAAAATGAGAAATAAAAAAATAAACAAGGCAAAAGAATAATTGCCTTGTTTATTTCAGGGTGACTATTTAAGTAAATCTAACAACTAAATCAGTTAGCCAATATTAACCATATTGGCCAAAAAATTATTTAAAATTCATATCTGTATCCGATATTTAACTGTTTTTTATCAAATTTACTACCCATTGCATAATCTATTTCAGCAAATAAATTATGTTGTTTATTAAAGCGAGCTGTTACACCTAACCCGTTATCCCACCAGCCATTCTTAAAACTATAGTGACTCACATTGATATGATTCACTTTTGCAGAGACATCTGCACTTAACTCTTGTACATAACCTGTTTTAAAATAAACACTGATAGGATTATTTAATTGATTCATATCATAACCGACAATTACACTCCCTCTGAATAAAGTGGAATCATAACTGTCAAAATCAGCTTTTAACCCACTATTGGTTTTTTGAGATAAGCTGTTCTGATGAGTATAAGTTAATTGAGCTTGAGGCTCTAAATATACTTTTCCAGAAATAGTTTGAGCCAAATTAAATCGTTTACCCACTTCGATAGAAGCACTATAGCTATCACTGTTTCCATCACCTTTAATTCGGTTATTTTGTGAATCATAAATCATGAAATCATTTTTTAAATGAGCATATTTAATGACACCATCTATATACAAACCATTTTGAGTCAAATAAGTTCCATAAACACCAAACTGATAACTTTTAGCCTTTCCATCTCCACCACCAGCAAAGCCATGATCTGCCTGAGTGTAACCGGCCATTGCCCCTAAGTACAATTTGCCAGACCCTATAGAAATTTGCTTATCTGCTCCACCTTGTAGTCCAATATAATCCATGTCATAACCATCAAATATATTGCCCTCAAAGGAATCGAGTTTGCCTGTAGTAGAACGAATCCAAACATCAATTCCATTCGGTTGTGATTGCCTTAATTCGCCCATCCTTTGTAAAAGGGTTTGGGTATCAATATAATTCAATAAGTAATTAGTATTCATCAAACTATAAGTTGTTTGTACTGTTGTTGTTGGTTTTGCCGTTGCTTGAACCAATTCCCAATTATTTATTTGATCTGGATTTTTCCTTAACTCATACTCCCAAGCGCCAAGCTCAACATTTTGAGCCAATGAAAACTGACCTGCGCCCCCATTTGTTTGAATAATATCAAGCCGCTCATCACCAGTTGTGCTTTGAGATGCATCATTTTTAACCACTACAGTATGATTGCCTATTGCAGCATTGGTATCTGTTACTTTTAACAAATCAGTGTGTCCCGCCACAATATCAGTATTAAAATAAAATCGACCTGTTCCTGATAATTTATTTGTTGTTAGTGTTGTATAATCAGTTGGTACAGCACCTTGTAAAATTAAGTTATTAGCTGCGTCCCGCCAAGAGTCATAACGGTTTAAATAAACTTCAGCATTTTGTGTATTGAGCTCTGTAAGATTAGAGTCCCTTGTTGTATACCATTGTGATCCATTACTAATATTTAAAACAGTTGAACTGGGTTTATCTTGAGCATCCAAAGTAGTATCGGTAGAAATACTGCCTTTTAATATGGTCTGATCATAGGCATTTAACGTAAAGCTACTTGAAACTTTATCTGCAACCAATGCTGTTCCTCCACCATAGGTCACATTTAATAAATCTTTCCCCTCTACCGCAGTAGCGGTACTATTTTTTAAATTTAATACACCGTCTTTTACTGCATCAGCC
This sequence comes from Neisseria sp. Ec49-e6-T10, assembly GCF_051132615.1. Taxonomy (GTDB): domain Bacteria; phylum Pseudomonadota; class Gammaproteobacteria; order Burkholderiales; family Neisseriaceae. The sequence goes on from NZ_CP152375.1 coordinate 3,077,434, forward strand.
ACAGTCATTGCCGCATTATTATTATTTAAGTGAGATTGAACACCTACATCAATTGAATGATCACCTACCTGAATTAAATTCCCACTGGTGGCTGTATTATTACCATTCATATCACATAAAGAAGAGGACACTCGACACAAAAAGCTTGATGTGTCGTTTCCTAAGGCAAACTGGCCACTTTGACCATTATGGGTTAAATCAACCTGCTCCAAAGTCATACTTTGCTGTTTTATTGCTGTACTACCATCAGAGTTGACACTATAACCATGACCAAAACCAAAGCGCACAGAGGTACTGGCAGAATGTACCGTGCTACGCCCTTGCCCTGCAACAGCATACATATTGATTGTTGCCCCATCTCCAATTAATCTTAAACCATAGGATGTATTACTGTCTGTTTGAATATGGGTTTGACCATATGTTGTGATACTTGAACTGGCATACTCAGATCCTATTTCACCTGCATGCCTATGAATAGAGCCATCACTGTGCATGGTACCCAAACGACCTGCATTCAGCCCATCAGAAATAGTGCCAGTTGTATGAATTGTGGTCACAAAATTAGCGTATTTATCTGCATTTAATACAACCTTAGATTCCCCCGTAGCTCGAACACCACGAGCGTCTAGCCCATTTGTTGTTACTGTTAAATGACCATTATTGTATCCTTTAGCAGTAACATTAGATAACTCAAAAGTACGAATACCTGTACCAGCATGAGAGCCAGTTGTACCAATATCTCCACCCAAAAAATTTACCTGAGTACCTGACATTTTAGTATAGATACCCATTAAATAGTTAGATGAACCAGCCATATCAATATTGACTAACTCTAAATTAGCAACACCACCTGCATCAGCCCAAATACCCGCAATAGAGCTAGATTTACCACCATTAGTAATCGTTGTTGTGGATAAACCAGTATTACCTTTTATATTGATTGTTCCGCCAACAGCACCAATAGTTCCATGGGGTGTTGTCGCATTTGTCACATTAGCAAAAACCTGATCCGCATAAATATTGAGTACACCACCTCTGGTAGCATGCAAAGCATCATTAGCACTCCAATCATTTGTATAGTTTCCGCGAGAAACTACCTCTAGTTTATTCGCATATATTGTTACTGTGCCATTATTTTCTGCTAAAACACCATATCCTCTCATATTGGCATTATTACCCACATCAATAGACACATTACCTTTAGATGTTTGAGTGTTTAAAATATATTCGGCACCCGCTCCTGATGCTCGGATACCATAAACATTACTACCCCAACTGGGAAAATCAGTGGTATTGGTATTAGTAGATGATGCATTGGTAATGGTTAAATCAGCCCCCCCAGTATTATGAGTAACCTTAGCACCCGCTTTCACGCTAATCATCGTCACATTGGTATCGGAGGCATCACACGTTACAGAGCCATTTACCTGACTAGTGGCCACAACACAATCAACAGCAAAGGCTGAAAATGTTGTTCCTAAACCCAGCCCTAAGAAAGAAATGGCTTGAAAAATTTTAGTTGGTTGAGTCATTGTTTTTTTATATTGTACAGTTTTCTTCATAGATTTATTCATTAACCACCCTTTTGCCTCGACTTTTTCATCAAAATTTTTTAATAAAATCAATATTATAATATTTAATATGCAAAAACCATGCCAATATAAATTTGACCTTAACATTTATGTTATATTTATTTAAAGCAGTAGATATCACTCAGTAAAAATTAAAAAATTTAAATATTAAGAATTAACAAATAACGTCAATGTTTAACATATTTTCGATAAATGTCACTTTATGAAAAGAACTGGCTACATAGGTAAAAACCAAAAAAGACATCAATAAAATTTAAGATGTAATATAGATTTAATAGAATAATTATCGAAATATTGGATCTTATTTTTTAGTTAACAAATATTTTTTAACTCAATTAAAAGAACCTAAATTTATTTATCTATTAACCAATAAAAAACCGCCCTTTTATACAGCTAGAAGGACGGTTCTTTATTGGTTAATACTCACTTGGATTATTTTTTCATACTGCTTACAATACTTTGTATTCATTTAAAGCAAAATAAATTTTGTTATGCTCAACGCCTCAACCAAATACAATATCCCGTTGCTTATTTTTTCTCTGCATTACATCGAGCTTTTAAATCTCTATCCCTAATATAAGTACAACTGCCTTGACCTTGTTTTGCATAACAATATGCCTTTTGATCATGATCATTAATAGATAAACAACTGCCTTGGCCCAATTCAGCATTACATTGTGCTTTTAAATCCCTATCCCTAATATAAGTACAACTTCCTTGACCTTGTTTTGCATAACAATATGCCTTTTGATCATGATCATTAATAGATAAACAACTGCCTTGGCCCAATTCAGCATTACATTGTGCTTTTAAATCCCTATCCCTAATATAAGTACAACTGCCTTGACCTTGTTTTGCATAACAATATACCTTTTGATCATGATCATTAATGGATAAACAACTAGCTGCATACACATAAGAAGATACTGATATCATCAAAAATAACAGATATTGAAAGAACTTATGTTTCATAAAACCACTCCTTATTTTAACTCTAGGCTTTAGTCCAACTCCATAACATACATTTAAACATTACATAATCATTCATATGAAATTTATGTCACCTTATCATTTTAAACAATATGGCAGTAATAAAACTTAAAATAGGAGTAAATTTAGGTAAACAAGAGCTTAAGGCATGAATCACAAAGTAAAAATCCTGTTTGTATTCGTTACAAACAGGATCAAAAGGTTTTGTTTTCAAAGTATTTTATTTAAAATTAATCACTTCAAAACTCTGGATATTCTTTAGGCACCATCTCAAATACCAATACTTCTGCACCTATACCGTTACAAAAATGAAGTTTTTCCTCATGTCTCATACGCATACCATCCCCAGCTTCAAGATGCTGATCATTCACATCTAAACTACCACGCGCCAAATGAACATAAACATAACGATCTTCTGGTATAACCATATCATAGGTTTCAGTTGCATCAAATAATCCAGCATAGACATTAATATCCTGATACACAGAAAGAGAGTCATTTTTGCCATCTGGAGAAATAATCAAACATAATTTTCCCTGTTTTTGCTTATCAGAAAAATGAACTTGTTGGTAACGAGGAGTGACACTTTTACGTTCAGGTGTAATCCATATCTGTAGAAGATGAACATCTTCTTTGCTAGATGGATTAAATTCACTATGTAATATCCCTGTACCCGCACTCATCATTTGCACATCACCTGGGTAAATAATTGAACCATTACCCATTGAGTCTTTATGTTCTAATGCCCCTTCTAAAACATAAGAGAAAATCTCCATATCTTTATGGGGGTGTGTGCCAAAGCCTTTACCAGATTTAATCTTATCATCATTGATCACCAAAAGATCAGAAAATCCAACTTGTTTAGGATCATAATAATGAGAAAATGAAAATGTGTGTTTTGAATCAAGCCAATCTAAACGAGATACGCCACGATCACTTGCTTTACGTAATTCTAACATTGTGTTCATCCTTTCTTTGAGATGACATAACACTTATCATATAAATCGAAATATTCGATTAATTTTACTTCTTGATATTTATTATTATATTTAAAAAATTTTGTTCTTGCTGAGAAAACTTTACCATTCTATAATCGAAAAAATCGAATATAGGATTTCTTATTATGTTACGCCTGACTCTTGAAGCCATACATATTATCGACACTATTGAACGCACGGGTTCTTTTACTGCTGCGGCAGAAAAATTGCATAAAGTGCCTTCCACTATATCTTATACAATCAATAAATTAGAAGAGCAAATGAACATACGTCTTTTTGAACGTAACGGCCCCAAAGTCACCTTAACCCCCATTGGTAAAGAATTACTACAAGAAGGCCTTTGTTTATTAACTGGTGCAAGGGACCTAGAAAATCGCTTATATAAAATGTCTCAAGGGGTAGAAATAGCACTTAACATCACCATAGATGACTTATTACCTTTGTCTGCGTTTTCTGACACGATTGCTCAGTTTCAACAATCGGCTCAAAATACGCGTTTACACATACATCGAGAAACACTTACAGGCACATGGGAAGCTTTAATACAAAGACAGGCAGATTTAATTATAGCTGCAGGTGAAGGCCCTTCTGGTGGGGGATATAAAACACAGATTATTGGCCACATGGATTTTGTATTTTGTGTCTCACCTGAGCACCCATTAGCCAAACTCACAGAGCCTTTACAAAAAAACCAACTTTTACAATATACAGCAATTGTCATTAAAGACAGTGCAAAAGACGCCCCTTCACGGACAACAGGCTTATATTCTGGGCAAAAACAAATCACTGTTGACTCTCTTGCCGATAAAATTTTGTTACAAAAAGCAGGAGTTGGTCATGGTTTTTTACCCAAAAAACAAATCATGACTGAATTAAATAATAAGGAACTTGTGCCATTAGCTGTTATAGAACCAAAAGCGGATGAAACATTTTATTTAGCTTGGCGCACCAACGAAAATGGTGCAGCCTTAACATGGTGGATAAATCAAATAAGCCAAAATGCCTTACCTGAAGTTTTATACTAAATTAAGTCAGCACACGAATATATTAATCTTAAAACATCAAATCTAAATGACTTTCTTCTTGCCATAATATTTGGCTATGGCAATACCCACGATCACACCAGCCAAATGAGATTCAAAAGAAATCCCTTCTTTTGGCAAAAACCCCCACCACAAACCACCATAAAACATAAACACAATAAATGAAATCAATATATTAGCGATTTTATGTTCAAATATAGCCCGAGTAAGCAACCACGCCCACAAGCCAAAAACCCAACCACTGGCACCAACATGAATACCATTACGCCCAAAACACCAAACTAAAACACCAGTGCCTAAAATAATCAATAGGCTTACATAAACATAACGCCGAATTGAATGCCACATTGCCAAAGCACTCAAACACAAAAGAATAGGTAAATTTGCAAACAAATGAGCCCAATCACCATGCAACCAAGGGGCAAAAACAATCCCAACTAAACCTTTTGCATCTCTTGGCAACAAGCCTAAATAACCATTAAGGATATTATTTGAAAAAGTATTGATGATTTGAAAAGTAAGCATCATAAAAACAACAGCGACTAAAATAACCAGTCGCTGTTGTAAACTATTTTTTGGTGCTTTACTTTTTGTCGCCATAAAAATCATTCATATTTGATGTATCATTCATCACATCAATCACCTGTTTTTGTCCCATCATTTTTGCAAGTTGGCGGAACCCATTGGTCAATCCCACTATATGCCTCTGGGTACGCAAATCAACATCAAGTTTTTTCTCCATCAATGCTGCTACAGGAATAAAGCTTTTATCTAAAGACTCAGCAATACCATTTAACACAGAAGTCATTGCAGGCTGTGCTTCTGCTGTAACATTCACAGCAACATTAGGCGTGGGTAATGGTTTGGCCAATTTTTCTAAGGATTGAATCATTTCTTCCCAAGGAATGTGTTGCGGCTCAACTTCTGGTTTATTTTCTACAAAGGATGCGAACTCATTAAAAGAGCGCACCAAATCATAAAGTTGGGCAACTACTTTGGTACCTGTATCAGAATCACTGCCACCTAATGCTTTATGTCTTTGGAAATCTTGTTTAATTTGTGTCCAACGTTCTGCTTCTTCCTCGGTCAAAGTACCCCTTATTTGAGCCAATTTCAGCAAGTTTTCTTCTGCCCCTGTTGTTAAGAGCTGAGCTTCTCCTTGGTAGTGATCATCAACCAATTGCTTTAATTCACTATCATTCATAATGGCAGACATTTTTTCTACCATCTTATTCATATTACGATAACTACCTTGTAACTTGAATGATGGCTCAATACGATATTCATCGCTTTGTGCAGCACTGGCAATATATTGCTGATTCACTTGAGAAACGATATCACGAACAAGCAATATACGCTCTAGTAATCCAACGATTTCATTTACTTCTGCGGCACTGTAACCATAACTGAACTCATTAGATGAAACCTCCTTGCCTTCTGCTTTATCAACAAAACGATACACATCTGCCATATCACGAGTTGCTAATGGTGCAAGAATAGCATTAGAGGTTAACGCATTTTCAATATAACTTAAAGCAAATGCGTCTTGCATACCACCTAATGTTTCACCCAAATTATAAATATCCGCACGGTTAGCCAACATGTCTGGAATTTTAAATACTTCCCCTGATTCCGTATAAGGATTACCTGCCATCACAACACAAAATCTGCGCCCGCGCATATCGTAAGTTTTGGTTTTGCCTTTCCAAACCCCCTCTATACGACGTGTACCATCACATAATGAAATAAATTTTTGCAAAAACTCTGGGCTGGTATGTTGAATATCATCAACATACAGCATCACATTATTGCCCATTTCTAAAGCCAAATTCAGTTTCTCTAATTCTTGTTTAGATGTTGCATCTGGCGCTTGTTCAGGATCAAGAGAATGCACACGATGACCTAATGAAGGGCCATTGATTTTCATAAAAATCAGGCCTAATCGATGAGCAACATACTCCATTAATGTTGTTTTACCATAACCTGGTGGCGAAATGAGCATCAACAAACCCATTAAATCGGTACGTTTATTTTCACCAACTGTCCCCATTTGCTTGGCTAAGTTATCCCCAATAACAGGTAAATACACATCATTAATCAAACGATTGCGCACAAAAGAAGTCAATGGACGAGGTTTAAACTCATCTAAATGCATGACTTCTCTTTCTTGTGCAATAATATTTTGACGCAATGCCTGATAACGCCTTAGAGCAGGAATAAATTTATGTAAATGATAACGGGCACGTTTAAATAAATCGTCAACAGATAACACCATTTGCTGCTCTTTGATACGCGAATGAGTGCCCATTAAATTGCTTACGGTAAAACGTAAATCTGTTTCAGTAAAGCGTACAGGTAATACACCATTAAATAAAAATACAGCAATTGCCTCAGGAATATAATCAGACAAGACAGCCAAACTTTCATCAGCTTGACATAAACCTCTTAGCGCATTATCAATTTGTTGCCACTGTAAATGAGGATATTCAACAAGTTTTTGTAAAGACAACTCAAACTCTGTCCACATGTGCTCTACTTGTAAGCGAGACTGTAAAGCATCATGCAGTTGTTTGCCATATTTACTGATATTGATTTCCAAACGATCGGCAGATAAAACCTGAACAAGATAAGCCGAAGCTTCACTGACATCATCTTCTTGTACTAAAGCGAATAATTGCTTTTCTTTTAGCCATTGCTGCATATTCTCAGTAACTTCTTGCTCCAATAACTCGATACCATTATTTCGACCAAAAAGCTGTGCAATAGAACGACCCGACTTAGCTCGTTCAATCCATAAAAGTTTTATTTCCTCATCAGAACTGACGTATTGCCAATAAATACACGCTAAAGCACGCGCTAATGGAGCATAACGCAACAAGCCTGCTGTTTCACTTAAAGGCAAGAGCTGTGTCAAAATCAAGGTTGCATCATGATCATGAATACCTTTTTCGTAACCTTCTTTATAGCGTGGTGTCGCAAAGTCACGTACCGTTTTACTGAGCACATCAAATTGAGCAATCTGTTGCTTTAATAAATCAAGGGAAAGTCCGTCTTCTTTATTTTTAGCTGCCACAATAATTTGTGTCACTAAATATTCAGCACGATATAATTGCTCTGTTTCAGATTCATAAGAAATTTGCCAATAATCACGCAATTGCTCAATTTCTGGATTTTTTAATGGTTCAAAATAGTCTGTTCCTGTTAAGTGAACACACAACTGATCATCTCGTGGCAACAAAGTTAAATCAAGCTCTTGGGTATTGACACTAAAACGATGTCTTGGCCCAAGCTTAATAATATTACCGCCCTCTTCAAACAGTTCAGACTTATCTCGAAGAGAACGCATGGCCTGATCACGTGCTGTTTTTAAGCGAGACTCCACGTCATCAGCACGCATGCTGTCATGTAATTCACGCAACCTACCAGAGAGCTCACGTAATTTTAGAATTAAGGGGTCTGAGGCAAAAAATGCATTCACTTCTTCAGGGGTATTTAATCGCTCCACCCGACGAGGAATCGTATCTAAAATTCTTAAAGCAGCATCCTGAACGTTTTGAGCTTTACGTTGACGCTCATCCAATAAAGACTGTTTATGAGCATCAAATGTTTCTAATACTTCCTCACGCTTACTTAGAATATCTGCTAAAAACTCTTCCTGATCACCAAACTGGCTTTCAAACTCTTCTAATTGCACCAATAAACGAGATAATTGCTCATCACATTTTTCTGGGTCTTGAGCTAAAGATAAAGCACTGGTGATGCTTTGACTAAACAATTGAAATTGTGCGCCAAACTGAGCAACCGACTCATTAGAACCCAATGATTTTCTTTTTAACTGCGCGCGAGCTTTGCTTTGATTTAATTTGGCATAAACTTCTGAAATGGACTCGACAATTTTGGTTCGTTCAGTTGCATCTTCAATTTGCAACGTCCCCATTAAACTGGTCAACATATCCAAGTCATTAGCCATATTGTTCATCTGATCAATAGGCTCTTGTAAAATACTCACTGTTTGAGCTGCTTGGGCAGCTTCATCCAATTTTTGTAGTTGCGTTGTAATCGGTTCAAGTGCTTTATCGCTGGCTAAAAACTTAGCTGTCGCATCGGCAATACGTTCCTGAGCAGCCAAAAGCTCCTCTTCCATAGCATCAACTGCGGCAACATCCATATAACGATATTCACGAATAGTCAGCAGCGACCCACGTTGTGTTGTAATATCATTGAGCGCATTGACATATTCTTGAATTTGCGCCCAACTGTCTGGCACCAATAAAGAAAGTAATGATTTTTGTTTATTTTTTGCCTGTTCAAGCGCTTGTGCTGACTGAGCCTGAATACTCTCTACTTTTTCATATTCGTCTAATACCATTTCTGCGGTAGCAGAAACTTCTCGTAATAAATTAGGTAATTTTTCTACCTGAGGATCATTAATCCAGTGGTAAGCATCAAATAGTCGTCTCACACTTTGGCACAACATAGTATAACGTTGTACGGACACGGAAGTGTTATTGATTTCCCGACACAATTCATATAAATCAGAAATACCACGAACCAGTTCCAAGTTACCAATGCGCCCAAAAAATCCTGTGCGCGTTGGTTGCCTTGCTGCATATTCATCTGTGAAATAAGGGGTACGCCAAATTTGCATTGGGTGAATTCGAGTCGGCTCTTCTCCTTCTGAGTGGAAAATAACCATACGCCCATCTTCAAAACGTGCATAGCCATGCCCAAGAATCGGAGACTCTAGCTCACGAGAAATTACATCATAGCTCAGTAAAACAGATGCACCACTTTCTGGATCATAAAATATATAAAGAACATCCTCACCATTAGGCGAACGATGAGAACGTTTAAAACGCATATTATGCATAGGGATATCAAATGTTTTATAGTCCCCATTTTGTAAATAATACCCACCAGGGAAAATAATGCCATGATCTTCTGGTAATTGAATACAAGCCAATCCTAAGGCATCAATTTTGACCACTTTTTGCGTTAATTTATTAAAAACAAGATAACGCCAATTTTGTTCTCTATAGGGTAAAATTTTTAATAAAACCAAAGAGCCTAGTTGAGCATATTCTATGCGCAAATCAATTAACGCTTGATTCTTATCTTCTAAATTTTCAGCATGAATTTGCTGCCCGTCTGCTGTATTATTTTCAATTTTAATAGACAAAACACCTTGTTTTTGTTCAACAAACAAGGTGTTTAAAATATTCGTGTACAGTCTTTTACCTGTATCAATAATCATTTCACGGGTTGTTGCAACCCATTCAAAATCATAGGGAGCGGGCAATGCAATATCTTGCTCTGCACGATTATCAATATACTTGATATTTTTACTGTTGCCATCTGTCGATAAAGTCCAACGGAATACCCTAATATCAGTATGGCGTTCACCAATTTGAAAACTGGCCAGTAATTTATCATTTTGAATCAATAGCTGGAGTAATCGAGTATCTTTATAATAGGTATAAAGTTCATTAAAATCGGAAATAAAACGAGGATCATCTAAAAAGCTTCCCTCAATTGGTGCTGGTTCAGCCTCAAAACCTTCTTCATTTTCAATCAAGCGATATAAAGAAAATACATCTGAAATGCTGGTTTCTTTTTTTAATCCTATGAAAACATTGTAACCGAATAGTAAACAGTCGCCCGCCCGCACAATATCTCTGGCAAGACAATTATGTTCAGTACGAATACGAACACGTCCAACGACTTCCATAAAACTATCGCCAAACTCGTTAAGCCTTTGATTATTAATATCTTGAGTCAGTTCCTGTAAACGGCCCCCTTGAGATTGCAACCGTTTATTTAATACTTCGTACGCACCACCTTCAGCAACGGCTTTATCCACAAGTTCTTGTTGTCCAAGGTTTTCGGTAGGGTTTTCCTTCATATTTACGCTTCCTGAAAAGGATGACATAAGTGTTATGTCATCAATACAGCCAATGAATACAAATGAATAAACAATTTATGATTCATTTATAATGTATATCTTAGATAAAATCTTAAAAAGGAGAAAATATCTGTGTAAACAGCTATTTTCTCCTAAATTTAAGTGGCTTACTCTTTAGAATTACTGAATAAATCACCAATATTACCGTTTGAGCCTTTATCACCACCCAATAAACGGGCAATTAAGTCTTGTACAACAGGGCTTTTTCCTACAACACCTTCAATACCCTTGCCAATAGACAATGATTTAGCAAATGCGTTGAAGTAGTCACCGCCACCACCAACAAGTTCAACTTTCGCTTTAGATAAAGCCGCAGCCAATACTTCTGCTTGCTCTTTAGCGATTTCTTTATTAGCAGAAATAGCAGCAAGTGCTTGATCAAAGTCTTTTTCAAGCTGCATACGGAATTCTTCATGTGCTCGAGTGTTATCACTTAATGAATTCATGGCAGCAAATTTCTTAGCCAAACCCTCTGATTCAGCATTTAATCTGTCTAGTAAGAACTGAGCTTCTGCAACACCCTGTTCTTTGGTGATACGTGCTTTAGTCAAACCTATTTGCTCTTCACCTCGAGCTTGGGCAGATAGTTTTTCTTGTAACATTTTGGCTTCAGCCAAACCATCTTTTTCTTTAGCATCTGCTTTAGCTTCAATCACACGCGCTTCAGCCAAACCTTTTTCCTGCTCGCCTTTAGCTTCTGCAATCAGCAACTCAGCTTGAATACGCGCATTGGCCAAACCATCTTTTTCTTTTGCCGCAGCAGTCACTTCTAACACACGCGCATCAGCCAAGCCTGGTGCGGCTCTTTCAGCCTCAACACCTTGAGCCATACGAATTTTAGCTTCAGCTTGTTTTGCAGCCGCTTCAAGTTCTGCTTGAGCTAAGGTATTGATTTCAACTGCTTTATGTTTGGAACGCTCTTCATCAGCTTCAGCTTGTTTAACTTGACGCACCAACTCTTGTTCAGCTTGGGCTTCTGCTTCAAGAATAGCCACTTGTTTTAAACGTTCAGCTTCTGATACAACACGTACATCTTTAATACGTTCTTCTTCTTGAGCCACTGTTTTTTCTACCACAACACGTTCACGAATCACATTGGCAATTTCTTTGCGTTCACCTTCTAACGCTTTTTCTTTATCTATGCGTTGTAATTCAACTTCACGTTCACGAGCAACCACTTCCAATTCTTTAGCACGCGTTACTTTTTCTATCTCAACCACAACCGCACGTTGGCGATTTTGCTCTGCTACTTCTACTTCACGTTGTTGATTTTGCGTGCGCACATCAATTTGCTCTTGTGTGGCAATACGAGCTTCTTCTGCTTTTAGTCTTTGTTGTTCAACAACCATTTGCGTTTCAGCTTCTTCACGTGCTTGAGTACTTTCAATTTCACGTTTTTGTTGTGCCTCTGCTGTTGCTTGTTGACGCTCTAAAGCTAAAGAAGCTTCTTTTGCTTCTACGTCTTTTTTCTGTATTGCTAATTCAGCGTTACGGTTTAATTCATTGGTTGCCACACTTTCACGTGCAGTAAGCTCTGTAATTTTACGAATACCCTCAGCATCTTGAATTTTGTTTTTATCCAATAATTCCATCGGTGTTTGTTCTAAATAATCAATGGCCACATCTTCAAGTGCATAACCATTTAAATCTTCACCAATAATTTGCACAATACGGTCACGGAAATTTTGGCGCTCATCAAATAATTGCTCAAAATTAAACTGTTTACCCACTGTTTTCAATGCTTCTGAAAATTTAGCATTAAACAATTCATCCATGGCATTATGATCGGATGCACGATTTACCCCAATAGATTTGGCTACTTTTAACACATCTTCGCGTGTTTCATTCACTCTAAGATAAAAAGCAACTGTAATATCAGCACGTAAGTTATCTTTACAAATAAGCCCGTCTTTACCTCGACGATCCACTTGTAAAGTCACCAAAGAAATTTTCATAAACTCTTTGATATGAATCACTGGGAACACAAAAGAACCAGTAAAGGTTACTTTTGGTTGACTTAAAAATAAACCATTTTTAATCAATGCGGTGCCCTGAGGTACTTTGGTATAAAACATTTTGAGTAAAGCCAAACTACCCAATAAAATTACAACAACAGCCCCAACACAAACGACAACAAAAATAATTGACTCTACTCTCATGAAAACTCCCTTAAATTACAAAACAATAGTTCTATTAATAGCAAATATAACCTATATACCATTAAACTCATCTTCGCTAATCACATGATAAGCTTGTATATCATCTAAAAACTCTAATAAAACGACCTTATCTCCTTGCTTAAACCCTTGAGATTCCTCCGCACGTATTTTAAGAATCAAGCCAGCACCGCCATCATCCATAATAGCCTCGCCATACTTCATATTTACACTAGAACTACGAACCGTTACAACCCGCCCAATAAAATGTTTATTGCTAGGTGCTTCCTGACTTTTAAGACTAAACCGCAAAGGGCGACAAACCAATGCTGTGAAATAGACAGCAACTATCAAAGCAACAATAAAAACCACTATGCCTAAAGGGTAATAAATAATTGCCAAACCGACACGATTAAGTATCCAACTTTGCAATAAAAAAGAAGTCATCCACCCAAAAAGCGATAAACATGAAACCACAATGGTTATGGGTACGCCACCTAGCCCAAAGCGGGATAAAAACCCAACCGCCTCACCAACTGTAATATCGCCATCTACATCCACATCTGCATCAAATCCAAACAAGCCAAATGCCGTAAATAACCAAAGGATAAGACTTATACAGAAAAAAATACTAAAAATAATTGTTGGAAAAGATAATGCACTGTTTAAAAATTCTGTCATAAGTCTACTCCTAAATTTAAAAAGGATAAGGCCGTATCAAGATGAGATGAACGGTCATCCTTTTCCTAAACTATAGGGCGGCCTAAAGGCTATTTATTTTTAATATTTTTACACTACTCATCAGCAGTTTTTTTATTCTTCAGCCTTGCCAAAACACTGTCTGCACTATAAGCATCAGGAATGATACCTGCATCACGCAATTTATGCTCAAGCTGTGCATCAGCGTCTTCTAAATTTGCCAACTCATTCGATGCTTCCATTTTGGCTGCACGTTCAGCCTGCTGTTTTTTAATTCGTTCTAGGGATTCCAAAGCAGTATGCATTCTTGCTTGAGACCCTCCGTAGCTTTTTGACACAGCCATTTGTGCTTTTTGTACATTTTCTGTTGCACGTACAGTATCAGCTTGTTGTTTCATACGCTTAATATGTGCTTCTGTTTGAATAACCGCTTTACGCAATTGCTCCACGCTGGTTGCATAACTATTTGTTTGCGACTCAGATTCTGCCAATAGCCCTTCTAAATTGGCAATTTTACCAGCAACTTCTTTTGCCAAGTCCTCATTGTCAGCGTCTAAAGCTTGTAAAGTATATCGCTCATACTCAGCAATTTTGTCTTGATATTTTTTTACTTCAACAGCCGCTAATTTTTGCTTAGCCATAATTTCTGCAAGTGCTTCTTTTGAGCGACGCAATTCAGCATCTGCATCACGAATTTCTTGGTCAAGGATACGTAAAGCCTGACTGTCAAGAAGCGTCTCTCCTACTTCATGAGCGCCTCCGCGTAAAGCAGTTACCATTTTATTCCAGATACTCATTTTTCTCTCCTTTAGCCCAAATCAGAAAACTCTTTAAGGTGGCTGGCATATGCTTCTGTTGCCTTAATAATGTTATCTGCTAATGTTTCAATTTCTACGACAATATTCTCTAATAATGATGCAGCACCTAAAGCGCCGAACATAATATAATAACTTAAACCTTCTACAGGCGCCTCTAATGCAATGCTTGATAATGGAAATAACTTATGAGTTCTTAACACAGCATCATTAAATTTAACCACGTCTTTAACTTCATTTTCTTTCCACAAAGTTCCTTCAACAACAATTTGTGCTCCAGAAACAGCAATAAATAAAGGTAACTCACCATAATCATGCATCACAACATATAAAATAGGGTCAGTACATTCAAGCAATTGAACCGTCGCTCTTTTTTCCCTAAATAATGGTGCGCTTAATAATGCTGCATACAATGAGCTGGCCGTCCAATTTTGTGATGTTTGCATTGAATTCTCCTCTTGCTTTATTAATTCTTCGTCAATACTGGATTGACGTAACTGATGCTCAATACTACTCAAGGTATTTGCATGTTTCGGCAAAATCCAAATTTCTTTTTTAATCAAGCCTTGCTCACGTAAACGTTGACGATAAAGGCGTTGATAATATGCAGATGATTTTCTTTCCATGACGTTATTTTATCAAAAAATCATCACATGTCAAACAAAATTTGTTACATGTAATGATTTTTTCTCTCCTGTAATAAATAAACAACACATAACCTAAAAATAATGATAAAAATAAGGTTACCCTTATAAATTTTTCTATTTTTAAGTGCTAAAAATAATGAATGATCAATTTTATCAAAAAAAACACTATTTACTGTTACACTTTAATAATAATTTCACCAACACTAAAAAATGATGAAAATGGCTTATCAAGAAAAAATCAATTTACGTACAACTACTTTGGGTGAAGGTTTCACTATTAAGCGAGCCTTACCAAATAAAAAACAACGCATGATTGGTGCGTGGTGTTTCTTAGATCATGCAGGCCCCATTTCATTTCAACCTGGCCAAGCGATGCATGTTGGTCCACACCCTCATATTGGCTTACAAACATTTACATGGATGATTCAAGGCGAAGTCTTACATCAAGACAGTTTGGGTTATGAACAAATCATCAGTCCGGGCCAAGTTAATCTTATGACCGCGGGAAATGGTATTACTCATGCAGAAAACACCCTAGATGAACAAAGTGGTGTATTACATCTGGCACAATTATGGATTGCCTTACCTGAAAAACAACGGCAAATGCCGCCTAAATTTGAGCACTACACTCATTTGCCTATTATCCAACAAAATGGCTTTACCATCACTTTATTGGTTGGTTCTTTACTGAAAAAAATATCTCCTGTTCATGTTTATACACCATTAATAGCAGCGGATCTGATGTGTACAGAAGAATCCGTTTTCAATTTTCCTTTAAACCCTAATTTTGAATATGGTGTGCTTATTTTGGCAGGAGAAGCGACAATTGATGGGGAATTATTTTCTAAAGAACATCTGCTATATCTTAGCACAGGTCATCAACATATCCATTTACAGGCAAAAAATGCAAGAGTACTGATCATTGGTGGCGAACCATTTACAGAAGATAGGATTATCTGGTGGAATTTTGTGGCACCCACTCAAGCAGAAATTGAGACAGCAGTACATCAGTGGAAAACTGGGCAACATTTCCAAACTGTACCCAATGCACAAGGTCAACCTTTACCCGTTCCTGAATTAGCAGGTATTAAATTAAAATCGAATTTGAACCATTAAAGTGAAAGAAGAGAGTACAAATAGACTCTCTTCTTTATCATTTTACTTTCCTCTACCAACTTCAGAAACACACAAAGCCTTCATCTTGATATCATATATCGCATCGCATGTACCTTTTCCTTGTTTAGCAAAACAAAATACTTTTTGATCCAAATCCTCAATTAAATCACAACGCTCTTCTTTTTCTACATCTATTTGACATTGAACTTTTAAATCGTTATCTCGTATTGATGAACAACGCCCTTTCCCTTGTGTAGCATAACAATATGCTCGTTTATCAGAATCTCGAATTGAAATACATTTACCTTTCCCTTGCTCTGCATTACATTGCGCTTTTAAATCACTATCACGTATATAGGAACAAGAACCATTTCCTTGTGTTGCATTGCAATATTTTCTTTTATCTTGATTTAGAATAGAAGAGCAACTTCCTTTTCCTTGCTCTGCATTACATTGGCCTCTTAAATCATTACTGCGAATTGCGGCACAACTTCCTTTATTTTGCTTAGCATAACAATATGCTCTTTGATCTTTGCTTTGAATAGAACCACAATTTGCACTCACATAAGTGCTAATAAGAGTAAAAAATAAAACAATAAACAACTTTTTCATTACTTAAATGACCTTCATAAATAAATAATGGTGCCCATAGTAATACTATATATTCCGTTTGTATAGATATTAATCAACATATGCTTACTTACTGCTATTCAACCAAAGTGATTAACGGTACAATGGTATAAAGTTTTCATTTTAGCTGAAGTATATTTTTTAAAACTTAAGTTACTTAAAAAAATAAAAATTTAATCATAATCAACATACCTAATTTTAACGTTTAAAATTTAGTTATCTACTATCTGGCTATATTAAGGGGCGACACCATTATGAAGCTTGCTCGAAAAAAATTATTTCTCATCATTGCCATTCTGATTTTGTTCATTGGTGCTTATTTTATTTGGCAGACCTTAAATAAGGATGAACTTGAAGAAGGTTTTATTAGTGGCAATGGACGAATAGAAGCCACACAAATAGACATAGCAACAAAACTTGCTGGTCGCATTGATCAGGTTCTGGTACAAGAAGGTGATTTTGTCAAAGCAGGCCAACCATTAGCCAGTATGCAAATTCAAACACTTGACGCACAATTAAAAGAAGCACAAGCACGCTATCAAGAGGCATTAAATGCTTTAGCCAATGCCAAAGCACAAATCACTTTACGCCAAAGTGACAAAGCGGCAACTGAAGCTGTTGTTGCCCAAAGAGAAAGTGAATTAGATGCGGCTCAAAAAAGGTTAAACCGAACCAATGCCATCGCTAAAGAAGGCGCAATCTCTGCTCAAGAATTAGATGATAACAAGGCACAAACACGTAGCATGAAAGCAGCTGTCACAGCATCCAAAGCACAAGTTGCTTCAGCACAAGCGGCAATTGATGCTGCCCGAGCCCAAGCAACAGGGGCAGAATCATCAGTTAAAGCGGCCCAAGCAACCATTGCCCGTATTCAAGCTGATATTGATGACAGTCAACTGGTTGCCCCCAAAGATGGCCGTATCCAATACCGTATTGCACAACCTTCTGAAGTATTGGGTGCAGGAGGCAAAGTGCTGAGCATGATTGATTTATCAGATGTTTATATGACTTTTTTCTTGCCAGAAGAAGCCGCTGGAAAAGTAGCATTAGGGGCACAAGCGCGTATTGTTTTAGATGCAGCCCCTGATTATGTTATTCCGGCAACCATTTCTTTCATTGCCAGTAATGCTCAATTCACCCCTAAAACAGTGGAAACCCAAGCGGAAAGACAAAAATTGATGTTTCGGGTAAAAGCACAAATCAGCAAAGAATTACTCCAAAAACACATCAATCAGGTAAAAACAGGTTTACCTGGTGTTGCTTGGATCAAGTTAGACCCAAATAAACAATGGCCCGATCAATTGCAAAAGAAACTTTTACAATAAAGAATCATCATGACAAGCCCTGTCTTATCTTCCTCTGTTGTGGTTCAACTAGATAACGTCAGTTTACGTTATGGGAAAACTTTAGCTTTAGATCATATTAATCTAACCATTCCGGCAGGTTTGATGGTAGGGATGATTGGCCCTGATGGTGTTGGCAAATCCAGCTTGTTATCATTAGTTGCAGGTGCACGAGTCATACAAGAAGGCTCTATTAATGTACTTGGTGGAGAGATGAGCAGTAAAGAGCATCGGAATAATATATGCCCTCTTATTGCTTATATGCCCCAAGGTTTAGGCAAAAACTTATACCCAACCTTATCTGTTGAAGAAAATTTACAGTTTTTTGCCCGCTTATTTGGCCATAATGCACAAGAGCGACGACGACGAATTGACAACTTAACCCGTAGTACAGGGCTATATCCATTTTTATCCAGACCAGCAGGTAAATTATCTGGTGGCATGAAACAAAAGCTGGGACTATGTTGTGCGTTGATCCATGATCCAGATCTGCTTATTTTGGACGAACCCACAACAGGGGTTGACCCGCTTGCTCGCGCTCAATTTTGGGATTTAATCGACAAAATCCGTTTAGAGCGCAGCAATATGAGCGTGATTGTTGCCACAGCCTATATGGATGAGGCACAACGCTTTAAATGGCTCGTGGCAATGGACGAAGGAAAAATTCTGGCCACAGGCACACCTGATGAGTTACTTGAAAAAACCCAAACAACTTCATTAGAAAACGCTTTTATTAAACTGTTACCAGAAGAAAAGCGACGGGGTTACACAACCGTAGAAGTACCACCTTTGCCGCAATCGGAACAAATAGACATTGCTATTGAAGCCAAAGATCTGACCATGCGCTTTGGTGATTTTGTAGCAGTTGATCATGTTAATTTTCGAATTCGTCGCGGCGAGATATTTGGTTTTTTAGGCTCCAATGGTTGTGGCAAATCAACAACCATGAAAATGTTAACAGGGTTGCTTCCTGCCAGTGAAGGAAAAGCTTGGCTATTTGGACATGAAGTTGACCCAGAAGACATTAATACCCGCAAACGTGTGGGCTATATGTCTCAGGCCTTTTCTTTATATAGTGAATTAACTGTCTCACAAAATCTAATCTTACATGCCCGCCTATTCCATGTTCCTGAGCATGAGATTCCTGCTCGTGTGACAGAAATGACCGAACGTTTTAACCTGACACATGTTTTAAATAATCTACCAGATAGCTTGCCATTAGGTTTAAGACAGCGCCTGTCTTTAGCCGTTGCTATGGTGCATAAACCAGAACTCTTAATTTTAGATGAGCCTACATCAGGCGTAGACCCCATTGCTCGAGATAATTTTTGGCGATTGCTCATTGAACTGTCCAGAAAAGATCAAGTTACCATCTTTATTTCGACCCATTTTATGAATGAGGCAGAGCGTTGTGACCGTATATCACTCATGCATGCAGGCAAAGTATTAGACAGTGATACCCCTGAAGCTCTCGTTAACAAACGAAATGCAACCACCTTAGAAGAAGCCTTTATTGGCTATTTAGTTGATGCGGGCGCTGGCACAGACACAGAATCAGACAACAACTTGTCCATTCAGACACAAGAAACCATACAAGCAAACAAAAAAATAGAACCCTTAAAACTAAAAGGATTTCATCTGGAACGCGCCATCAGTTATATGTGGCGAGAAACACTTGAACTAAGAAGAGACCCCGTCAGAGCAACCCTTGCACTTATTGGCTCTATGCTCTTAATGTTTGTTATGGGTTTTGGGATCAGCATGGATGTAGAAGACTTAAATTATGCTGTATTAGACCGAGACCAAAGTCTTTTGAGTCAAAATTACATACTAAATTTATCTGGTTCTCGTTATTTTAACGAAAAAGCCCCCATCCAAGATTATGCTGAACTGGATAAACGTATGCGTAATGGCGATATTTCCTTAGCCATTGAAATTCCGCCTAATTTTGCACTCGATGTACAAAAAGGCAGCCCTGTCAGTATTGGCGCTTGGGTTGATGGTGCCATGCCACAACGCGCAGAGACCATACAAGGTTATGTCCAAGGGATTCATCAATTATGGTTGGTGGAACAGGCACAAGAAAAGTTAGGGGCACCTATCAGCAGTCATTTTAATATCGAAACCAGATTTCGTTACAACCCTGATGTAAAAAGTTTACCTGCAATCGTACCCGCGGTTATTCCCATTTTATTGTTAATGTTCCCTGCAATGTTAACAGCTTTGTCTGTAGTACGAGAAAAAGAAATGGGCTCCATCATTAACCTATACGTGACACCTGTTACCCGTACCGAATTTTTAATTGGCAAACAAATACCCTATGTTGTGTTAGCCATGTTTAATTTTCTTTTAATGACATTGCTGGCCGTAACCTTATTTGATGTCCCAATAAAAGGCAGTATTTTAACTTTAGCCTTGGCAACCTTTATTTACTGCATTATTACAACAGGTGTTGGTTTACTGGCTTCTACATTTACACGCAGCCAAATTGCGGCCATGTTTTTTACGCTGGTGGGCACACTGATTCCCGCTATTCAATTTGCGGGCATGATCAACCCTGTTTCCTCTTTAGAAGGTGGCGGAAAAATAATAGGAGAGGTTTACCCAGCAACCCATATGCTCATCATCAGCAGAGGAGTATTCAGTAAAGCCCTTAATATTACTGATTTATATGGCTCTTTTGCTATGTTACTCATTGTACTGCCCATAATATTAATACTGTCTGTTATATTGTTAAAAAAACAGGAAAACTGACCATGAAACAAGAATTAATCAATATTTATCGGTTAGGTGTAAAAGAACTTTGGAGCCTAATACGAGACCCTATTTTACTGGTCTTAATTGCATTTACCTTTACCGTTTCTGTTTATACCGCAGCAACAGCCGTACCAGATAGCCTACATATGGCACAAGTTGCCATTGTGGATGAAGATAACTCTACCTTATCAGCAAGAATTGCTTCTGCTTTTTACCCCCCACACTTTTCTCACCCAAACATGATTCAATTAGATCAAATGGATCATGGCATGGACACAGGAGATTTTACCTTCGTAATGGATATCCCTCCCGAATTCCAACAAGATTTATTGGCGGGTAAAACACCCACGATACAACTGAATGTTGATGCTACACGGATGAGCCAATCGTTTACAGGAAACGGCTATATCCAACAAATAGTCACTGGTGAAATCAATGAATTTTTGACCCGTTATCGAGCCAACCCGACCTTACCTGTTGACCTTGCTTTGCGTATGCGCTTTAACCCCACCCTAACCCAAGCATGGTTTGGTGCCTTAATGGAAGTGATTAACCAAATTACCATGCTTTCTATTATTTTAACTGGTGCAGCCTTAATCAGAGAAAGAGAAAAAGGCACAATTGAACACCTACTGGTTATGCCAGTGACGCCAAAAGAAATTATGATCTCTAAAGTATGGTCTATGGGGTTAGTTGTTTTGGTTTCTGCAGCATTATCGTTAACTTTTGTGGTTCGTGGTGCCCTTAGCATTCCCATAGAGGGTTCCATGGCCTTATTTTTATGTGGCGCTGCTTTACACCTATTTGCAACCACTTCAATGGGGATATTCCTTGCAACCATCGCACGCAATATGCCCCAATTTGGGATGCTATTGATGTTGGTTTTATTGCCACTACAAATGCTTTCAGGTGGAATGACACCAAGAGAAAGCATGCCCGAGCTGGTACAAACCATAATGTCTTTGGCGCCAACCACCCATTTTATCGAACTGGGACAAGCTATTTTATATAGAGGTGCAGGTTTTGATGTCGTATGGAGCTCTTTCTTATGGCTCATTGCCATTGGCAGTGTGTTTTTTATATTCTCATTAAGAAGGTTTCGAAAAACCATCAGCCAAATGGCTTAACCCCCTTAAATCAGATTTTCGATGGCTTTGGATAAATCAGTAAATTGAAACTCATAACCAGCATCAACCAATTTTTGTGCACTGACTCTTTGGCCTTCGACCAATAACCCAGCTTGTTCACCCAACAATAAATTCATTATGGCTTTAGAAACCCATAAAAAAGTAGGACGATGTAATAACTTAGCACAGATTTTTCTAAAATCATCTTGTGTAACAGGTTTGGGTGCAACAAAATTAAAAACCTGTACACCTTGTTGATTTTGAGCACGTATCAACCACGCCATGATCCCAACCACATCATCAATATGAATCCAACTCATTACCTGTTTACCTGAACCTAAACGACTAGCACCCCCTAATTTTGTTTGTAATAATAAAGGAGGTAATGCACCTTGATGACCAAGAATAAAACCAAAACGCATCATCACTACTGGCACACCATATTGCTGAACCGCTTTTGCAGTCTCTTCCCAAGCCTGACACAAATAAGACATAAAAATATTCTGCCCCTTTGCTTCTTCCGTTAAAAAAGATGAATCATTTTGATCCTGTATGCCATAGTACCCAATAGCAGAAGCATTCAACATTAATTTCGGTTTATGGTTTAAGTTACCTATCCAAGCAACTAATTTTTGGGTTAAATTTTGGCGGCTATCCAACAATATTTTTTTACGTTTTGTTGTCCAACGCCAACCAATAATTCTGGCTCCAGCAAGATTAATCACAATATCAAAAATATCATTTTTATCAATTTGCTCAAAAGATGAGACAAACCGTACCTTTTGCCCAAATAATTTTTCAGCTTTCATGCTGTCTCGAGTAAGCAAGGTGACTTGATGCCCATCTTTTATTAATGCCTGAATTAAAGATTGCCCAACAAACCCTGTACCACCAGTAATCAAATAAGATTGTTTTATATGTTTTTGGTTTAAAAAGCTGTGTGACATTATATTCTCCAAAATTTTAATTTTTCGAAATTTCTGTTATTTTAGAAATATTATAATAAAAAAATCAGCCTTTAATAGGCATCTAAAAATACACCTTCTTCCAAAAAAACCTAATTATTTTGCATCACTACGAATCAGTTTTTGAATTTTAGCCCCTAACTTCATGACTTTTAATAAAGTTTCAGGAGACAAACGCAACATTTCATCGGCCCAACTATTCATGGTTTTCATTAAAACCAGAGTGTCTTGTATGCGTTTTTGAACTTCGGCATCTTCTTGCTTAAAATCATCACTATCCACACACTCTTGCAACATGAGTACAGTAGGATCAAACTCACGCTCTTTGCGCTCTGTAAAAATAGCCCTAACCAAAGCCCAAACATCTTTTGAGGTTTCAAAATAATCACGCCTATCCCCCATATGGTGCACCACATGGATTAAATGCCAGCTTTGAAGTTCTTTCAAACTGTTACTGACATTAGAACGTGCAATATTTAATGTTGCCGAAATTTCTTCTGCATTCAATGGCTTTTCAGCCAAAAACAATAAGGCATGAATTTGCGCCACCGTGCGGTTAACACCCCACTTTGACCCCATTTCTCCCCAATGAAGAATAAATTTTTGTGCAATCGGTTTTAATTCCATCATGGTGCCAATATAACGCCCCTCTTAATTTCTGTCAATACAGAAATTATATAAATCGCAGACAAAAAATAAGCCATTTTTTAATAAATGGCTTATTTTTTTATTTAACTCAATTTTTACCAACTAAAGCGATACCCGCCATTTAACTTCCATAGTTGTTTAAAGTAACCACCACTACTGCGTTCAACATCTATATAAAGATGATGTTGATTATTAATAGCAGCACTCATGCCCACACCATAAACCCACCAAGAATCGCCCAAATCAGCATTAATCTGATCTTCATTCATTCGGCTTTTAAGCTGAGCCTCAAACTCATGAACATAAGAAGATTTTGCATAAAAATTAACTGGCTGATCATTTTTTACCGTATAACCAGCTAAAAAACCAAGTCGACCCAATGTTGAATGATAACGATCAAAGTTAATGTCCATACCATTAGATGCAGTAAACTGATTACCAGACATTCTACCAAAGGTTATTTGCGCTTGAGGTTCCACATACCACCCATCCTTACTCACTTGATCAAAATAAGCTTGATAACCTACTTCAGTGCTCCAGCTAATATGATCATGATTCGTACCAGAATGAATCGTTTTGCCCATGTTATCTTTTAAATCAAAGCTTTGTTTTTGTTTACCAACTTTTAAAAGATTATCAACATAAAAACCAT
This sequence comes from Neisseria sp. Ec49-e6-T10, assembly GCF_051132615.1. Lineage (GTDB taxonomy): Bacteria > Pseudomonadota > Gammaproteobacteria > Burkholderiales > Neisseriaceae. The sequence continues at coordinate 3,101,574 of NZ_CP152375.1, forward strand.
TGTCTTTAATATAAGTGCCATAAACACCTACATAATAAGAATCAATATCACCTTTACCCTTTTGATAAGATTGTTCACTACGGGTGTGCCCAAAAGTACCACCAAGGTAGAAACGATCTGAATCAAAAACAGGTAAAAGCGCATCTGCACCAATTTGAACCCCATTAAATTTTTGATGGAAACGACTTAATTGACCATTTTGATCAACCTCATTTTCACTGAAAAACATGCGAGCCCAAACATTGGCTTGATCATTTTGTTTTTGTTGATTAGGTTGTCTTAACTCCCCCATACGCTGTAATAATGTTTGTGTTTCAGCATGATTCATTAAATAACCAGCACGTACATCATTGATAACCGTATCGGCTGTTGGCGTTAATGTTTTTTCTTCTTTTTGATACAGAACCCAGTCTGCCCCTGACTGTTTGATATCATATTGATAAGCACCAATATTAGCCAACTGAGGCATGGTAAAAGTAGTGCCGTCTACAACACCATTTGTTTTGACAACTGCTTGTTCATAGGTACTGGCAACATTGCCTGTTCCTGTATCTGCAATGGAGACCGTATGATTGCCTTGAGCACCATTAGGATCTGTCACATGCAAAACCGCCCCTGTTCCCGCAGCAATATCAGTTGTTAAAAGAAAATGACCATTACCTTTTAACGTATTGATATAGGAGCTTTCTGTCAACTGCCAATTACTCCCTACCCCTTGAAAATTCAAATCAATTCGTCCTGCTGTAAACCCAGCAGGCAGTGTAGTAACTGAGTAATTATCCATTTTTCCAGTAATATATGAACCAGGTAATAAATTAAAAGAAACCTCCCCTGTATTCACTGCCTCTGTATTTCCAGAAATAATCGAAGTGCCATTAATTAAAACTTTGCCCTCTATTGCTTCAATAACATTATTTGTACCTGCTGAAACCAAATGACTGCTGCCATCAATTCTAATCTCAGAAAAAGGCAAACGGGAGTCAATTGCAATGCCATCAGTCATATTGATGTTCAAGCCATCTTTAAAATGGATTAGGCTTGACGTTTGTGTACCGCCTGGAGCAATATCCTGAGTTGAAATTCCGCGAGATTGGCTTCCTGTCATTTGAATTGAAACTGGTTTGTCAAAAACAAGCTCTGGCCCATCACCATTAGGGTTCCCTTGTTGCGTAACAATACCATAACTATTGTCACCATAAGCATTAATCACAAGCTCATCTTTAAAATACGCTTTGCCCCCAGTTGCTGAGGTACTGTATGCCATGACACCGATTGATTGACCTGTGCTGTTAATTGTTACTTTTTTATCAAAGTTTCCCACACCACCATTTACAGCATAAATACCACGCCCATCAACAAAATTAACTTCCAGCTCACTTTTTGAGATCACTTGGCCAGAGGCCATTCGAACACCGTAAAATGAATTATATCCGCCAGTCACACTCGATTGGATCACAAAAGGATTGGCAGAATTAACTGTTAAGTTTTTTCCAGAACTGGCCAATAAAGCAGTTTGACCACTGGTGCTGATATTAATTTGTGGTGCTAATAAAGCTGTAGTTGTTGCTATTTCAATATCATCAGAGACAGCTGAAACACCCGTGGTACTGTATGGAGGAAAACTTGTATCATTTAAAACAGTAAGAGCATAAGCTTGATAGATTGGTTGAGACATCAGTAAACCAATAATTAATTTTAGTTTTTTCTGATGACTTTTTTGTTGTATTTTTTTACATTGCTGATTCATAAATATTCAAAATTCACATATTCTAAAGTACCATTGTAACAGTATTTATGAATATTTTTATTATATAACAAATCAAAAAAAGTAAACAAATTTACAAAAAAACCAGTTATTTTAAACAATCATTGATTAGAGACACACCACTATTATTCATTTACTATTTTATTAGAATAGCGGGATTTTTTATCCCTTCATCAACAGCAGCACTTTGAATCAAAACCGTATCGATATTCTTTTCAATTAGCCCTTTTGCACAACTAATATTATGGCCATTTAGTAAAAAACAACCTATCAAGCTGACAAAGAAGGAAGAGGGTTATATTTTTTGTCATAGAGAAGTACAAAATATATATAATCACATATTTAAATATGGCTCATAATCTTTCTCCACTCTAAAAAAATGATCGCCATCCTCTCCTTCAACTAAATATTTTTTCCCATAAAATAATGAATTGATTGTTCTTATCCTTAAAGTAAGACATTGTAAAGGTATGTATGAATAAGTTTAAAAAAAGGTATTTCTAAATACCCTTTTCTCTATATGCTGTAACTTAATTGCTCAAGCGCATTAATAATGTCTAATAATTGTTCTTTGTCTATTAATGACTATTTTCTGATTCTCTAATTTTACTACGCTTCCCATTCGCCTTTAGCAATAAACTGAGTATTTCCTCCAATTTTAATATCAAATTCGTTTTCGGTTAATTTTCCTTGAAAATGAATTTGAGAAGGACGATTGATATAATCTCCCTGATAATTGATTAATTCAAATTCAGGTTTATGATATTTTAATAGAAAAGCCTGTAAACATGTACTTGCACTTCCTGTAGCAGCATCTTCGACCAATTGATTGTGTTCGATACATAACATTCTGCTAAAAAGTTTTGAGTCTTCTAAATAATAAAAATATAAGCCTCTGTGATTTGTTCTACAATGCTTTTTCAACCAATCATCAGTTTTATCTTTATCTAAAACCAAATTTTCCAACGCTCTGTTACTACTTAAACCAACCAGCACAAATGCGCTTCCAGTTGTAACCTCTTGGATAGGAAATTGGTTTTCAAAATCACTATTCTTCAGATTACTGAATACTGTAAAATCTTCTTTCGAAAAAATATCCCAAAATTTTGGCTGTGCCGCTTTTAACCAAATCAAATCATCTGATTGATGAATCAGGATTTCTCCAATTGGAACATTTAACTTTATATTTTCAGACGAATTATTGAATATTTTATTTATCAAAACCCATGAAGTTCCAATTATTGGATGACCTGCAAATTGCATTTCCTGAGCTGGTGTAAATATTTTAATTTCTGCCTTATTATTTTCTTTATCAAGTTTGGTCACAAAAGTGCTTTCTGCAAAATTAATTTCTCGCGAAATCTTTTGCATTGCATCTATACTTAAATTTCCAGCATCTAAAAAAACAGCCAACTGATTTCCAGAATATTTTTTATCTGTAAAAACATCAACTATATAAAAAGGTAAACTCATTTTTTTCTTTTTTCTTTGAATATATTAATGAAAATGAAAAATCAAAATCTTCAAAAAGCAGAAGACGCTTTTCTTTATTTTTCGCTCTCTCAATCGTGTGGCCTGATGTTAGTTTTCTGCTCGATTGTTTTCTCTTTTACTCTTTGTATCGATTACTGAATGAAATATCTGCTCACAATGTTTAATATAACTTTTAAATTTATCAGTAACAAGTAACCGTGGTTGTCTGTCCCTACTGTCTTAGCTTCTGTAGAAACTGTTTATCGGCTTTACTATCTAGTGACTGAAGCGATAATATAACCAAACACAATGGCTGATGATGACTGGAGGAAAACGATGGCAAAAGTAAATATTTTGAGGTTTGTTTCATAACTGAGTAATAAACTTCATGCCATTAATTTGACAGTACCCGTTTTAGTGCCAATTTAACTTATTATTACTGTAGATCTTTTTAATTATCATGTAGAATAACATGATGAAAAAATTAGTCCTAATTTCGCTATTGTTTTTAACATTTAGTCAAGCCAAAGCAACAAGCTGTCAAGTCCTTGAAGTAATAACTGGAGATACTTTTAAGTGTGTAACTGAAAATGAAAAAGTGGTAACTGTTAAGCTTTATCAAATATATGCACCTGAATTAGACCAGCCATATGGGCAACAAGCAAAAAAAATTTTATCTGGACTAATATTAGGCCAAAAAATTAGGCTTCTCGAAATGCGCCCTTATCCAGACAGTAAAGAGAACAAACGTTTTATAAATAAAGGCAGTAACAACCTAATTCTAGCTGAGATACACCTTTATTCTGAGATGAAAGACCAATTTTCTCTATATGATCTTATAAACTTCAAAATACTTGCTCAAGGATATGTTTGGTTTAAAAACTCTGAACCAAATGAACATCCATATGAACAGGTAGAAGAACAAGCTAGAAAAAACAAATATGGACTATGGGCTGACCCTAACCCTATTCCTCCTTGGAAGTGGAGAAAACAGAAAAATACTGTCAAGTTAATAAGCACAGATCAAAGTAAGTCAAACCAAATTTGTGTTTTCTCACACTTTAGATGCAACTTGACTAATCTCGCACCAGATTTTCAAACGGCGTGATACTAAAACTTTGAAGGTTTTTGCTGAGACCAAATGCCGACCTAGTTTAAAAAGATCATAGACTCAGCTAAAGTTTGTCAGAAACTGTTGTGTCTGTTTGATGGGTTTGAATTTCCTCATTTTATGTTCTCTCAATCTGGTAGCTCGAAGTGAGTTTTCTGCTTGATAGTTTACTCCTTTATTCCTCGTATGAAAGGCTAAAGGAAATAACTGAGTACAAAGCTTGATATAGCTTTTCAGTTTATCCGTAATAAGCAACCGTGGTTGACCACCAGATATATAAAACAACAATAATTATCTCATGCAGTGTGGTGTATCTAGCTTTAGATGACAATAATGCTGAAGCTCCTTGTAATAAGCTTTATAAAAAAATCATAACAACAGGCTTATGTTAACAATTTTAGTTAAAATCAATAGAGTAATATCTACATTATATAAAATACGCGCATTATAAAATCATATAACTCAAATAGATCCACGATTATGTTAACCATTAAATTACCAAAAGATATTGAGCAGCGTTTAAATACCCTAGCCCAAGAGACTAAAAGATTCTATGTTTTAGAATCTTTATCTAACGGATATAGCCTTGATGATTTAGAGAATATTCATATTGTACAATCTCGATTAGAAGCTATCCCTACGGGTCAATTTAAAACAATTGATCTTAGGGATTATGGTATTGGTGAAAATAGATGACAGTACTGTAAAAGAGTTAAAATGCTTCCCCTTAACATGCAAAGAAAAAATAATCAGACACTAATGAAATAACTCATTATCTTGTTTATACGGATAGTATTTTTTATCCTCTACAAGGAATTTAAAAAAAGCATCAATTACCCAATCCTCATAACGGCCATTTTTTTCTTTACCTTTGGGTGTATTTAACCATGAAAAGTAATCTTTTTTAATGAAATAAACACAAAACACACGCAACCCAAGTTTCTGTGCTTTTTTAATCAACTCTTCTGATCGCTTATCTTGAGGAAATTTGGCCAAATAGATAGCTGGTTCTTTATTTAATACTGCATTAGGTATAATTGAAAATTCAACCTCATAAAAATACCGTTCAATAAAGTATTGAAGATCAAAGTAACCTTGCCTCCTAGGCGGTTTAGGTGGTTTGCTTAATTTAATTGGGAAACAAGTAAAGTGATAATATGAAGATTCTGCCATAATTATGTTGATTTTTATCCAAGCGAACAAACCATACTAACTAAGTAGAGTATATATCGCAATTGGGGCAATTAACCCCACCATACTCTCTGAACATATTGCCAAATTTAGGTTGCTTACGCTCTGTCATTATTTATCTATAAGCATAAAATCAACCTATCGTATGCAGTTATCGATCAGATCTAGATAAGCCCTGTTTTTAGCTTCTTCAGCGCTTCCACATTAGATCGATGTATCAGTTTAATTCTGTCGTTTTACCTTTATTTTGTTCGGTAAAACTATTGAACAATAGGGTTTCCATCATGTTAGTTCACTTTCACGAACCAAAAAAATTATTGGCTGGACGTTTTACTTCATGAACATTAACCACATCCTCTTTATTAATCCATTTTTGGTATTCACTTCTACCAATATTTTCAAAACCTAACCCATTTCCTATCTCATCTCCTATATACAAAAGATACTGAGTATCGTTTTCTCCGATTACGGCGACCGTTACATTTTTATACTCTGCTAATGTATTTATACGGTATACTTCTTCCACATCTAAGGATGAAATGTCTTTAAAATAATAATCGGCTAAAGTGCCTGCTAATTTAGAAATATATTTCTTACCTCTAATTAAGTTATATTCAGGATAACAATACTGCTCAAAGCCATTTTCTAAGTCTTCTTTTGTATCAGAATACAATCTAAAATATGGACCTTTATCAGTAGTACCTCTGTTAATAGAGTATTCTTTCCCTTTATACAAAACATAATATCCATTTCTTATCATTTTTACTTGCCTTTCTTAATAGGGTACGAACCTCTTACCATCAAACACTCCAACTAATTCTTCTTTTCCACCAATAACTTTATACAATTCTGCTCCATTTTGTGGAGATTCCGAAAAATCTTTTGGAAACTTCCATTCTAGAATAACATCCCCATTTCTTGACAATAAAAACCCATTCCTTGTCACAGGAGCTAGACTTGTATCTGTGCCACCTAATTTTGAACCATATGGAATACTTAAATCCTGTACTTCAGTTGTTCTAAATCGAACAATACTGAAACCTATCCCATCTTCTGGAAACCTCGTGTTTGGATAATCTAGCCTTAACGCTCATATACCTCATCATAAATTTTCAAGTGTTTTACATCTTCTGCTTTGACCACATATCTTTCGCGCAGTAAAAATATTGAACAATATAGAGGGTTTTCATCATATTAATTAACTTTTACGAACCAAAAAAATTACTGGCTGGACGTTTTACTTCATGAACATTAGCCACATCCTCTTTATTAATCCATTTTTGATATTCACTTCTACCAATATTTTCAAAACCTAAACCATTTCCTACCTCATCTCCTATATACAAAAGATACTGAGTATCGTTTTCTCCGATTACGGCCATCGTTACATTTTTATACTCTGCCAAGGTGTTTATGTGGTATACCTCATCTACTTCAGATGGAGTAATATCTTTTAAATAAACATTTGGCTTTCCTATTTCCCTTGGAGGTAATTCATATTCTACCCCCTTTATTATCATTGTTTTGGGTCTTTCATATAAATAGAAACCATTAGCTAAATCATTTGAGTCCATTGATTTAATCCAATATTTTATTGGCTCATTTTCAAGAATAGTTTCCCCTAACATGTACTCTTTTCCTTGATATAATGTGTATACACCATTTCTAATCATATTAATTTGCCTTTTTTGGAATCTTCATAAAATAGCCATCGCCGTCTTCTGATTTAATATATCGTCCTACAAGTTCTTCTTTCCCATTAATTACCTTATATAGCTCCGCCCCATCTCGTGGAGATTCTGAAAAATCTTTTGAAAACTTCCATTCTGGAATCACATCCCCATTTCTTGACGATAAAAACCCATTCCTTGTCGCTGGAGCTAGACTTGTATCTGTGCCACCTAATTTTGAACCATATGGGATACTTAAATCCTTCACTTCAGTTGTTCTAAATCGAACAATACCATAACCTGTTCCATCTTCTGGGAACCTTGTTCCTGAATAATCTAATCTTAACGATTCATATACCTCATCATAGTTTTTCAAATGTTTCACATCTTCTGCTCGAGCGACATAACCGCCTATAATAGGTTTCCATTCTCCAGATAGATATTTGTCTACATTTTCTAAGGGGATGGCTTTTTGTAGTTCTGTTTCTGTGGTGATTTTAGGAACCATTTCCCTCAGTTGTTTCATCTTTTGTGCTTCTATATCGGTCCAAGTATCTACTGATTTTAGATTAAGGCTTCTAAACTCCTCAGCTGTTAACCCTACAGTTTTTAAATCTTGTACAAACTGGGTTTCTTTATAGCTGAAAGGGCTTGGTACCTCTGTTGGGTGGATAATTTCTCTTGATGCTCTGGGCAAGACGGTATTTTCTATGTTGGTTCTGAAATTAAAGTTCGGATCAACTTTGGCGCCTGTAAACTGCCCTGTCACGTCTTTAGTCAACGGGATATTTTTCTCAATAAGCAAAGGAACCGTCGTGTTTTTGTGTAAGACAGGTGTTTGGCTAAAAGGGCTTGTGGGTTGTGTGTGTGTTTTATTAAAACTCAGCCCACCGTCAGCATGTTTGATATTGCTAATATCACCTATATTAATTTTATGCTTAGTTATGGCTGTGAGGGTATCATCACCACCTGCTTTAAGTAGTTTTGTCAGCTGCTTACCACCTTTTATGGGCACAAACTCACTTAGGGCTTCTGCTGAACCAAATAATAATGCGGTACCAGCCAAACCATAAGCATCAACATTGCTTTGTCTGACGGATTCTATACCCTGTTCTAATTGTCTTAAATACGGTGCTAATGGCTGACCTATGTTCTTCTGGATGATTTCTTGGGTACTAGCACTTGGGGTATAGGTATAACGCTCTTGGATGTCTTTTTGTATGGCTACTGCGCCTTCTGTACCATAAACAGCCGCAGCAGGAATGGAAGTCACACCAGCGGCCATTCTACTGCCCATACCTGTGAGCATATTCAGCCCTGTTTCAAATGCTGCTTTTTGGTTCAGTATTTTTTGTTCTGTGGCTTGATAAAGTTCTACCCCCCAGTGTTTCACTGGTTCTGGAAGAGGTAGTTTATTTAGGTTCACGCTACCCAGCATCCCTAAAACAACTTCATTATCTTTGGCTTTATAGTGTCTGGAATAGCTAAAGGGGTCTAGCTTTTGTTCTTGACGTAGCTTTTGATAATAGGGATCTTCACTCATGGATCCTCTGGCCAAATTATTTTGTTCAGTTTGTTTTTGAACGTTTAACTGCTGCTCTTCTTTTTCTCGTCTGGCCTGTTCTGCTCTAGCCATATCTATTTGTTGATTCATTTTTGCTTCTGTCGCGATACCCTCTCCAGCGACTTTTCGGTACTGCTGCTTTTGTGCTTCATGATGCTCATTAGGATCATAATGATAAGCCTTATCAGGTCTGATATTGGGAATGACATGACCATCATCTCCCTTAATTAAATGAACCTGTTTTGACGCCAACAAATAACCGTATGCGGCTTGATGATCTGTTGGGTCAAGTTTTTTGGCTAAACTTTCTCCTGTTTCACCTCTTTGGGCAATAACGGGAATACGCTCTTTTTGTAAATACTCTTCAACACCTTTACTCTCTAATATCGCTTGTGGATCCAGTGTTAATCGATAACCATCATTTAAATCAATCTTAATATGCTTTTCTGTGATGTCTAAATGTTCAATAGAAGGTGGGGTGCCTGTATGTTGGTGTACACTTCGAGCAATCGCTTTGGCTAAAGGTGGGTAATCCTCTCGAGTAAAGCCTGTGAGCAACTGATTATCTATGCCATGATCTTGGCGTAATAACTGGGTAATCTGATTTTCTCGTTCTTTATATAAAGGAGGACGTTCTGCTTGCAGTTCTTCTTTAAATTGTTCTAGGTATTGATTGGGATTAATATGATGTTGCTCATTACGTGCAGTAACAAAATATAAATCCTGTTTTTTAGGATCGTAACTTAAAGCCATTAATTTAGGCGGATCGCCTGCATGTTCATCAAGCTGTTTGACCATCGCTTCTTTTAATAGTGCTTGTTGTTTGGGGCTAAAGTGATCTTTAAGCTGGTTATCAACGTTAAATAGGTTCAGTAATTCATCAATCTGCTTTTGTCGTTCTGGATTAATGTTTTTTTGTTGTCCATCTGGTAATTCTGGCTGATGTTGTGCCAGTACTTTTTGAATATCGACATGAACTGGAATGCCTTTATCCAAAAAAGCCATGAGACTGCCATTGGTTATGGTGAGGTTACCTTTTATTTTTTGCCCTGTGGGAGAACGAGCGACTTCTATAGCCAATGCTTCGGTAAGCTGTTTTTGTTGTTCGGGATGATAATTTTTAAGAGGGTTGTCTTGTTGTAACTTTTGTTGAACGTCTTCAGTAGCCTCAGGCAGCTTCTGAGCAATACGCTGTTGCTCTTCTTGTTCCTGCTGCCAGCGTTGCTGCTGCAATATCTCTAAGTCTATTTCTAGCTTTGGCCGTTCCATTTAATGTTCAAAAAATGATTAATGATTATTCTAATTATATGACAAAATATGATTTTATGATATTTTAGAATAATCAAAAACAGAATTAAAAAAATCTACAAAAAATAAAAAATCATCATATATTTAAACCATTTTTAATCGCTCTTCAAAGGCTCTTTGGCAATAAAAAAAGCATGTTGAAACATGCCTTTTAGAGAAAATGTACAAATGGCTATTATTTTTTATTAAAATACCCTCGATCATTTAAGCGTTCACAAAAACCAAATGCGGGCGGATTATTTGGTACCGTCACTCCCTGCTCTTTTGCTCTTTTGACCATATTATTATGATATTCTTTTTGAATTAATTTACAGTCATTATAATTTTTGGCTGAATATAATTTATCTCGATGACTGATAAACTCTTCTTGAGTCATCAAATTTGTGCCTTGGTGCATATAGCCCCCTCTATGCCTATTGCTATGATTTGACCACATTTTACCACCGTGCCCATAACCATGCCCCATGCCACCACCACACCAGCCCCAATCAGCATTGGGATTATTATTGCCTGATTGGGTTGAGTTAGTTTGTGCATAAAGCACTCCTGTCATAGACAAGAATCCTAATAACACAACACTGATCGTCAGCTTTTTCATCATACACTCCTTATATTGATTATTGACACATGTAAATTTGGTATGACTGATTACACCATAATCATGTAAAAAACATATGTCAAAACCCACCATTTTTATAACCTATTATAAAAAAATAAAGCTTTGACACATTGTGTTACATTAATTTTTGTTTTTATGCGTTAAAAGTGACTACAATAGCTGTTATGGACACAATCGATCATATTTTAATTGTTGATGATGATGGCGAAATTTGTCGCTTATTAAGTGACTATTTGCAAAAAAATGGTCTAAAAACCAGTATTGCTTATAATGGCAAACAAATGTGGCAATCATTAAATAATCATCATATAGACTTGATTATTTTAGACATTATGTTACCAGGAGAAGACGGTTTAACCTTATGCCGCACACTTAGGGCAAAATCTGCGGTTCCTGTGATTATGTTAACCGCCAGAACAGAAGAGACTGATCGGATTATTGGCATTGAAATGGGGGCAGATGATTATTTAACCAAGCCTTTTAGTGCCAGAGAATTGCTTGCACGCATCAAAAGTGTATTGCGTCGTACACGAAGTTTGCCTCCTGAACGCTATTCAACGGCAATGGAAACGGCAAGCCAACTCAAATTTGGTCAATGGGTTTTGGATACCACACACCGTCATTTAATTGCCCATGATGATGTGATTACGCCATTAAGTGGTACGGAATATCGATTATTAAGGGTATTTTTAGCACATCCTAATCATATTTTAAACCGTGACCAATTATTAGACTTAACCCAAGGCAAGGAAGCTGGGCCATTAGACCGCAGTATTGATGTTCAAGTGAGCCGATTAAGATCAAGGTTAGCAGACGACCCCAAAGAGCCAACCATGATAAAAACCATACGTAATGAAGGTTATGTATTGGCTGTATCGGTAGAGAAACTACCATGAAAAAACTGATCCCTCAGTCATTATTTTGGCGTTTAATCTGGGTGCTGGTCGCTGGATTACTGGTGACACAAATCATCAGTTTAATCATCAATTATGAAGACAAAGACCAGTTACTTACTGCTACGGCAGATCAGCAGTTGGTTCAACGTATTACCGAAACCGTTGAGTTATTAGATTCTTTAAATATAGATGAGCGCCAACATATTATCAGCATTGTTAATATTCCCCCACAAAAAGTATCATTGAGTCAAACCCCAAAAGCAATTTTACAAAATAATACAGATACAACTTCTGCCCATTCAGTCAAACAATTATTATCTGGCACATTAGGTTCAAACAGAACCATATATGTTGCCCAAACAGCCAATACTGTTCCTATGATGGGGCATGGTATGGGTATGGGACATGGAAGACGACGCGCTATGATGGAAGGTAAAGAATTTGTACCAGGTATGTACCGAAATGAACACATACCAAACAACACAAACGCAGTAATAGGGGCGACTTTTATCATACAAATACAATTACTTGATGGCAGTTGGGTTATCTTTGATACTTATGCGCCAAAAACATCAGTCAGCTTGCCAAGTCGCCTAATGGTGACATTAGTGGTATTACTATTGGCTGTTTTTGTTCTTTCCTTTATTGCTGTGCGTTGGCTCACCCGCCCTTTACACGAGCTGTCTAATGCAGCAGAAGCGTTGGGAAACAATATTAATCAGCCTCCTTTACCAGAAAAAGGCCCAACAGAAATCAAACAAGCAGCACATGCGTTTAATGTGATGCAACAACGTTTAAAACACTTTATTCAAGACAGAACCCATATTTTTGCTGCTATGTCCCATGATTTAAAAACACCGATTACCCGCTTAAGATTAAGAGCAGAAATGTTGGAAGACGATTCATTACGGCAACGTTTTGAGCAGGATTTAAAAGAAATGGAACAAATGGTGAGCCAAACACTGGATTTTATGAAAGGTTTGGATACACAAGAGAAAAAACAACCAATTAATATGATGGCTTTACTTGAAAGTCTACAAACTGATTATATTGATTCGGGTAAAAATGTTTACCTGACTGGACACTCAACTCAACCTTTTGTAGGATTTGCCTCATTATTAAAGCGTTGTTTGGTTAATTTAATTGATAATGCGGTTTTTTATGGCAAACAGGCATCAATTATTATTGAAGATACGCAAGATAAATTCATTATTCGTATTCAAGATAATGGTTCTGGCATCGCTCAAGAAGAACAAGATAAAGTATTTGAACCTTTTTATCGCTCAGAACACTCTCGCAATAGACAAACAGGTGGCACAGGGCTTGGCTTAACCATTGCCAGAAATATTATCCATACTCATGGTGGGGAAATTATCTTAAATAATTTAAAAAAAGGTGGTTTAGAAGTCACTTTAATTTTACCCAGAACCAAGATATAAATATATTTTGATCAAATTACATTGTATATATAAATAATTTATTAAAACAAAGATCTATATTTGATCTTTTACAAATAAGCTTGATCTATAAAACAATATACTTTCATAATTATTGAACCAAAATTGAAGATAAAATATGAGCGCACTCTTATTGTATATAAGTCATGATGGTCAAACAAAAACCATTATGCATACGATTGCAAACACTTTACAAAAAAATAACATTGCTCATAAAATATGCAATTTACACGAGCTATCAGATATCAACCTTACCGCTTACTCAAGTATTTTGATTGGTGCACCCATTCGTTATGGTCATTTTCATCATAAGCTGAAAAAATTTATTGATGCACATCAGTCTTACTTAAACAGCATTCCATCTGCTTTTTTTTCTGTGACCCTGACGGCCAGAAAACTGGAAAAACGAAGTCCTCAAACCAATTTATATACCAAAAAATTTTTGCAAAACATTCCTTGGCACCCTACTTTAACAGCTGTTTTTGCTGGTGCATTGCGTTACCCACAATACCGTTGGTATGATCGGTTGATGATTCAGTTTATTATGAAAAAAACAGGTGGGGAAACAGATACTACGAAAGATATTGAATATACTGATTGGCAGCAGGTTAATCAGTTTGCAGAACATTTTTTAATGCTGACTAAAAATTAAATAGACCGATAAAATTAATCTTTTCAAATTGGCAAAAATTTGTTACTTTAAATTATTGAAAAGCCCCCCAATTTAAATAACATCACACATATTAAAGAATCGTAAAAACGTTATGATCAAAACATATCTGGTTGGTGGCGCTGTGCGTGACGAACTGCTTAAATTACCAGTAAAGGATAAGGATTGGGTTGTGGTGGGTGCCACACCAGAGTATATGCTCTCTAATGGTTTTACTTTAGTTGGGCAAGATTTTCCTGTGTTTTTACACCCTAATACGCATGAAGAATATGCATTAGCCAGAACTGAGCGTAAAACCCATAAAGGTTATACAGGGTTTCAAGTATTCTCTTCGCCTGATATTACTTTAGAAGAAGATTTAGCCCGAAGAGACCTCACCATTAATGCCATAGCCAAAGACGCAGATACTGGGGAAATAATTGACCCTTATCAGGGGCTAGAAGATTTAACAAACGGTGTATTGCGTCATGTCAGCCCAGCTTTTGTGGAAGACCCAGTACGTATTTTACGTTTGGCTCGCTTTGCCGCTCGTTTTGGTTTTTCTATTGCACCTGAAACTTTAGATTTAATGAAACAAATGGTCGCTGATGGCGAAGTCGATGCACTGGTTCCTGAACGGGTATGGCAAGAGTTAGCAAAAGGTCTGATGGAAAGACAACCTTCTTTGATGATCAAAGCATTACATGAATGCCATGCTTTAGAAAAAATTTTGCCAGAAGTCGCTGCTTTATTTGGCGTACCTCAACGAGAAAAATATCACCCTGAAATTGACACTGGTATTCATACGCTTATGGTCATAGATATGGCGGCTAAAATGCAGCTGAATTTAGCGCAACGATTCAGTGCACTGGTACATGACTTGGGCAAAGCATTAACCCCAAAAGATATTTTACCGGGTCACAATGGACACGACAAAAGAGGTTTAATCCCATTAGAAAATATGGTTAAACGGTTAAAAGTACCCAATGAATGTTCTGATTTAGCTCAATTGGTTGTCAGAGAACACATACTCTTACATAGTGCTTTTGAACTGACGCCAAAGGTTGCTTTAAAAATACTGGCCTTCTGTGATGCTTTTAGAAGACCTAAACGCTTTACTCAAGCATTAGATGTCTGTATTGCCGATATTAGAGGACGCTTAGGTAAAGAGGATTCACCCTACCCACAGTATGAACACTGGTTAAATTTACTTAAAGCGGCAAACTCTATTCATGCAAAATCTATTGCACAAAATACAGAAAATCCCCATGATATAGCACAGAACATTTTTAAAGCACGGTTAGAAAAACTGACACCTGTACAGCTTGAAAAAAAAGGGCACTTAAATGGGCATTATTAAAAAAACACTTATGGGCTTATTAAGTATATTTACCTGCTCAATGGCTTTTGCCAGCAATGTGTTCATCAGTTGTTCAGCTAACGTCAACCATGATTATCTACAAGTACGTTTAACCTTACGTAACTTCAATGTCACTGCAAAAAAAGATCAGGCTCAATTCGATTTATGCTTAACCAAAAACACCCAAACTCAATGGCGCTCTGTATCTGTATCGCCTTATATGGGCTATGGTTACTATCCAAGGTTTCATGGACATCATCATTACAATTATGGCTTTGCTTTTGACCCTTTTTATGACATGTATTCATATCCACAAAGTTATGAAATCAATACCCTTCAATTGACTTTAAAAAACCAGCAAGGTCAAACTGTCTGGCAAGAAGAAAAAGCAATTGGTCGAAATCTTGATGACACCATAAGAGAATTAATTAATCATATTCCTTTAGAACTGGCACAAAATAAAAAACCACTTGATTATTCATTACAAGACTTTCAAAAAAGCTATGTCACACCAGAAGAATTCGAAAAAATAAGGTTATATTGATGGTCAACACTCAAGATATTAGCCATTATTATCAAAATCAATTTGCCATTCTTGTCCAACAATATCGGCAAAAACCACACCCACACCAGTTTTTAAAACAACATACTGATCTGGTAAAAGACGTTTTAACACAGATTTGGCAATTATACGTGGGTGCCTTCCCTCATTTAACCTTAATTGCCACAGGAGGGTTTGGCCGTGCTGAACTGTACCCCTATTCTGATTTAGATTTAGCCATCATTAGCTTACACGAGCTAACAGCAGATGAAGAGCAAGCAGCCAGCACTTTTATTCAAGCTTTATGGGATATGCGTTTTTCCCCTGCTCCGAAAATAGGCAGTTGTACCCAATTATTAGAATCTGCACAAAATGATTTAGAAGCGGATACAGCTTTTTTAGAAAGCAGTTTCATCACTGGCAATCGATCTTTATTTCATGTTTTTTTAGAACAATTGGCGTATCAACGCAATGTAGTGGCATTTTGTGAAGGAAAAATTCTAGAACAAGAGCAACGCCACTTTAAACAACAAAGTAGTGGCACACAATTAGAACCTAATATTAAAACTTGCCCAGGCGGACTAAGAGATATTCATACCATTATCTGGATTGCCAAAGCGCAAGGGTTGAGTATTGATTTGGATAATCTGGTTAGTCGTAAAATTTTAACTAAAGATGAAGCCCGATTATTATTACATAGCCATAAACAACTGGCCAGATTGCGCATTGATTTACACTTAGAAACAAGTCGTGCAGAAGAACATTTTATTTTTGATTTGCAAACTCAAATTGCCACAATCTGGGGCTTTAAAAATGAACCCAAACGTTTAGGTTGTGAACAACTGATGCAAGCGTTTTTCCGTGCAACCAAAACCATTAAGCAACTCAATCAGATATTGGTTCCTGTCTTTCGTAGCCGTTTATACTCTCCCTTTCCTCGGGTAGTTACTGAATTAGATGAATATTTTTATCAAGTTGGCCACCTTTTGGCAGTTAAAGACCTATCTTTATTCGATCAGCATCCTCATTTTATTTTTAAAGCATTTGAGCACATTCAAACCAATAAAAATTTAACGGGATTTGCCCCCAGATGTTTGAGGGCATTGTGGCATGCGCGCCGTAAAATCAACCTCCATTTTCAGGAAGACCCAGAAAATCGTAAACGATTTATTCAATTTTTTATTCATGGTCAAGGATTAACTCATACCCTGCGCATGCTCAATTTATACGATATATTGGGTCGTTATTTACCTGCTTTTGGTAAAATAGTTGGGTTAATGCAATTTGATTTATTTCATATTTATCCAGTTGATGACCATATTTTAATGGTTGTACGTAATTTAAGAAGACTGACAATGGATATGTACAGTCATGAATTACCACAGCTATCAGCTTTAATGCAAAACTTTCATCAAAAACACATTTTATATCTTGCCGCTTTATTTCATGATATTGCAAAAGGTCGAGAAGGTGATCATGCAAACGAAGGAATAACAGATGCGAAAAACTTTGCTTTAGCACACTTTTTAAATCAAGAAGAAACAGAACTACTCACTTGGTTGGTTCAAGCACATCTGGTCATGTCACAAACCGCTCAAAAAGAAGACATTCAAGATCCAGAAGTCATTAAACGTTTTTGCCAGACAGTACAAACCCAAACTCGCTTAACTGCTTTATATCTATTAACGTGCGCCGATATGCGTGGAACCAATCCTAAAATTTGGAATAGCTGGAAAGCCAGTTTGTTGGCCAATTTATTTCAATCAGCGTCAAACTTACTTAAATCCCAACACAGTGCAAATACGCAGCTTGCACCACAAACATTAAAAGAAAATATTACTGAAACCTTAAAGCAGCAAGGCTATTCTGAGGCTGAGCAGCAGACACTTTGGCAAACTTTGGGTGATACTTATTTTATTCGACACCCAAAAAATGATATTTTATGGCATGCACGTCATTTAATGGGTCAAGAACAACAAACCTTAATTGCCTCTCGCATTTTAGAAGGCAGTCAAACCATTCAAGTAATGGTTTACACCCCTGATAAACCGCGTACCTTTGCCAAACTTTGTCAGTTTTTTGATGCTCAATCATTGGATATTCTAGATGCTCGTGTCTTTACCAGTATGGACGATTTTGTTTTGGATACTTTTACCTTGCAAGACCTCAATAAAAGCCAAACAGAACTGTCTTACTTAAGTGAGCAAATTACCCAACAATTACATGATTTTTTAGAATATAACCATAAAATTAGCCTGCCACAACAAAAGACCAGCAGGCGTTTACGTTATTTTCCCATTATCCCAAGCATTACACTGATTCCTGAAGAAGAACCATATTTTTTCCATTTAGAAGTCATTGCAGGTGATTTACCTGGTGCACTCAATAAAATTGCTCATTTATTTTCTGAATTTAGAGTCAGGTTATATTACGCAAAAATCATTACCTTAGGCGATCGCTTAGAAGACAGTTTTTTAATTCACTGCCCACAATTAAGTGAAACCAAAACCCAATTGGCATTCAAAAAACAATTGTATGATATTTTTGTATAAATACAGCGTAAACTATTTTTTTTGAGCACTGACCAACAAAAACATCGGGCGACGCAATTCATCTTGATATTCTGGGTATTTTTTTAGTAACTGAGGATCAGGTTGTGGTTCAATTAACCCTGTTAGCTGAAACCCTTTTTGTAATAAGGTTTGAATATAAGTGGTTAAGCTTTTATGATATTTTGATACTTCTTTCCCAAGAAAACGAGATTGACGTTTACCCTCGCTAAAATATTGGTCAACTGGCCAATGCAAAACCTTATTTTGTTCTGAGTAATGCCAATCTTGTTGACCTTGCGCTGTAAAAATTGGATGCTCTACTGAAAAAACAAAATCGCCCCCACTAACAAGGCAAGAAGAAACTTTAGTGCACACATCAACAAAAGATTCGATGTAATGAAAAGCCAAGGAACTGATCACCACATCAAATGAATTTTCAGGGAAAGATAAATCTTCTATGGCTAATTGTTGGTATGTTACATTGCTAAAGCGATTTTTTTCATTGGCTTGTTCAAGCATTTTTTGTGAAATATCGGTGCCAACAACCAACGAAGCCCCTTGCTCAGCAGCATATTGACAATGCCAACCAAAACCACAGCCTAAATCAAGGACTCTTTTGTTTTTAAGTTCTGGAAACAATGTCCTAAAAGCATACCATTCCCCAGCTTCAGCCAATCCACCAACAGATCTGGCCATTTTGCTGTACTGTTCGAAAAACTCGGGGTTATCGTATTTATTTTCTTTCATGACCTGCTCCCAAAATGAATGAATGCTAGACAAAGTGAACTATTCTATCTTTTTATCTAAGCATAAAGGCTATCTTAGCCAATCGAAATAAGCAATAAAAGATTATGTTAAGAGAAATGAAAAATAAAGGGAGTATTTCAATTTTATTCAATATAAATTAAAAAACATTATGCATATAAAAAAATAGACCTTTAATAATAAAAAGTAGTGTTTCAATATCACCATTAAAATAGAAAGGGAGAACATTGTATCTGTTCTCCCTTTACCTACCTTAAGCAATCGTTCGCCAGCTAATTCGCCTTGACACAGATGAAGGACACTTTACCTCAATAAATTCATTACCTTCCCCTGTTGAAATAACCAAAACGCTGCCATTCTCACATTGCTTTGCCCCTTCTTCTGCCTGTTTCCCATAAGCACGCTCAACCCCCGTATTATTCGTGGCACCATATGCGCTTCTGTTATTATTATTTGAGGACAACAAAGTCATTCTGCCCATTAAAGTATTGTATTTTTTTCCTGAAACAATTTCCCCATTTGAATTACTCAGTAAACCGAGCTGAGCAGTATTTCTTTTTGGGGTTCCGCCATCTATGGCTCTGAGCTGTAATAAGCTACTATTTGAACTTGACGAAGCCCCGAAACATTTAATATTGCTGTTAGGGCCAACATTTGCTAAACCTGAATAACCAATGGTGCTAACAGTTAATGTTCCCGCTATAATTTCAGAATCATAAATCACACGTGATCCATCGGGGCTATTTAAGTCTACAAACCAACCTTTTTGTGTCTCTGTACGAAGGTTATTCGAATTAATCAAATACACTTCACCATTTGTTTTATCTTCTTGCTCAGATAGACTTTGTTTTAAAAATTTACTGTTATCGTTTCTATCTGCATAAGTTAAAGGTGTAGGATCTAAATCACTGATATCATCATAAATACCATAAACACTTTGAATATCTGTTGACTCTAAATCCTGTTGGAAAATACCACTTCCTGTCCCAAATAAAACAACGACTGTGTGTCCATTTACATATAAAGAAGGTTTTGTCGTAATAGGCTGTGAAGGGTCACCCTTATAAATAAGTTTCGCTGTCCATTCTGAAGAATCTTTTCCCCTAAAATCATAACGATAAAGATTACCCTTTGAATCTCCAGCATAAACTAAATCAATCACATCTGAGTTATGCAAAGCAATAGGCGCTGGTGTAGACAAAGCAGCGTTCCCAACCTGAGCATCGGGCTGTAATGTTGCAAGCACAGTACCAGGTTTATCTGTGGCTGCAATAGACCCCGTTCTACGTACATTGATACCTAGAGTATCCAGAACATAAAGTGTCGGTTTTTCTTCCAAACTTTGGTAACCATTGGCCAGAAAAGTAGCTTGTCTGACATCATCATCTATTAAAGGAAGCTGGTCTTTGTCACGTTTTAGAGCCAAGCGATCAACCATTGGGGTACTGATGGTGTAACCAATTTTTTCAGTACCAGTATAGGCATTACCAAATTTTTCATTACTGGTATCCCATAAAGGTACAGTATCTTTCCATTTCTTATGGGCATTTTGATCTGCCGTTGTATTTGATGCAGAGTTACCCCTGTCTACATCTATCCCAACAAATGCTCCGGTAGCTTCATTAGTGCCCCCAATATTTAAAGCATACGCCGCTTTACCACCTTCTCCCAATGCTCCAACAACAAAAGTATGTCCATTAACAGTTGTTCTATCCGTCATGCCACCGTTCAAAAATGCCATTCGGGGTACATCAGAACCATAACCAGGGGCTGCTCTAAAAACAAGATCTTGAATTAAGGTTTGGCCACCTTCTCGTTGAGCCGAACCAGGAATATAAGCAAATTTTTCAGAATAAGGGCGATTTGCATAATAGTTACCTAACCCCATGGTTGCCGCAGTATAAATTCTGACCTGGCCATCATTTGAAGGAACCACCATAAATTTAGGTAGGTCGATCCTACCCCAACCAGACATATCTGTTCTTGAAATGGTATAACCTGTCAACTTAATTGGTGAGTCGATAATCTCCCCTAAGTGGCGTTTCATTGCATCATTTGTTATCCCACTGTCAACAACTGTCGAGCGTTGACGAAACCCTGTATTGGCATCACAACAAGGGCTTTCCCACCCCGTTAACCAATTTATATAACCTTGATCTTTACGCCATTTGGTTGTATCTTTACTGATATCAATACCTAAAGCACCAAGGTTGAATTTATTGTTCATCTCAATATCGCGTTTGGTGTAATCAGATAAACGATAACGATGTAAATCTATTAATCCACCTTCTTCTGAAGAATCACTTAATACAGCTGTACGATAAGTTTCATGTGATGAAATTGGGTATTTAATAATTGCCTTGCCTTGATTATCTGTAATAGGTTGCAATGTTTTACTATTCAAAAGCGTCATTTCTAATTCAGAAGACCATTTATCTGGATCTAACTTAGGTGTAACAATCACGACATTATTACCAGAAGCTGAATTAATTGGTCCACCAATACCTGATTGATTTGGCGTATATTTCGGTGGTTGATATTGTAGCTTTCCCAAAATTCTGGTTAAAGCTTCAGCCAATTTAGAAGCTGTTGTTGCTGCTTCATAAAAGCCATTACCATAAGTAGCCAAATTAGCTAACGAAGTCGAATTGGCATACATGCCAACAGCAGAAGTACGGATATTTTGTACAGGAAAGAATGAGTCATCAAAACTAACACCTTCAAGATCATTGCCACCTTGCTTATAGTCATAATTAGAAGCAAACTGTACGATATTAGCGTTGTAACCATTCACATTGATTTTATTCTCAGGATCTACATTGTTTTGTGCAATACCATCACCAGATTCACCATCGGTAATGGCCAAAACAAAATTTTGCTGACAACGATATTGCATGACATTATCGCCGATACCCTGAAAACCATTGGTGCCCCCCATATAATTATAAATGGTACGCAAACTTGCGTATAACGGGGTACCACCTGTTGGTGTGAGTTTATCAACATTCTCCAACAAATCATTAATATGGGCATCTGTTGTATCTTTAATATATACTGTAATAGCGCCATTGGGGCGTGAATAATTATTATTGTAATAAGTCAGTGCAACCCCTGCTCCTTTAACTTCTTTATCCTTTGTTGTCTGGTTATTCATAAAAGCCAATCCCCAGCGGAAATGTTCTTTATTTTGTTTCATAACCAAAGTTGCGACTTCTTTTGCCACCTCATCGCGGCGGCGGTAAGTACCATCTTCCTGCCTATCTGTGGCACTCATACTTGCAGAATTATCAAGCAACATCATTAAATTTGGTTTTGTTTTGTTGATTTGCCTCGTTTGCATATATAGTGGTAAATTTGGAAATAGATCTGCAGCTAATGTAACAGGTGAATGACCAGCCACAATAGCGCAAAAAACCCCGAAAGTGATTATTTTAATAGGAAAAGCAGGTATATTCATAAAAACGATTCTATACAATGTATTGATAAAAAATTTTTATAAATATATAATATCTAAAGGCAATAAATAAAATATTATATAGTAGTGAATTATGTTTTAAAGTAGCAATAGAGCAATTGCTCTATTGTTTAAGAAAAATGATAAATATACCGTCAAACTTAATTAATTTATCATTTGATTAAAATGTCTTACTCGTCTTTGTTTTAAAAAATACTCCATGTAACCAAAATAACAAGAAATCATCTTAAGAAATAAAATCCTCTTAAAAATTTCTTTATATTTATAGTCATTTATCTTAATCCTGAAGATGCAACTATTTCACACAAGTTTCCCACATCAAATTACGAAGCCATTGTTGTATCGGGTCTCGGTGAGAACGTTCATGCCATGCCATAATTTTGGTGTAACCCTGGATGTCTATTGGTGGTTCTATTATTGCTAAATGATCGAAATCTCTGGTGATACGCTCAGGTGCAACAGCAATAAAATCACTTTTTTGTAAAATACTGGGTAACAATAAAAAGCTGGTAACAGACAATGATACATTTCTGCTTCGACCAATTTTGGTCAACGCTTCATCAGTTACACCTGCAAATTGCCCACCATTATGAGAAACCAAGATATGCTCTAAAGAACAAAATGTATCAAGTGTTAATTTGCCTGATTTTGCTGCAGGGTGGTCTTGACGCATCACACAGACATACCGTTCCTGATAAAAAATTCGACTGTGTAAAGAAAGTGGAGAATTATCCGAAGAAGTTAAAATCAGATCCAACTCCCCCCTTTCTAACATTAATTGTATATCAACCTTATGATAAGAAAGAAATGCCACTTTAACGTGTGGCGCAATTTTTTTTAATGCCAACACAAAAGGTACGCCAATAGCTGACATATCATTATCATTTGCAGCTACATTGAATGTCGTGTGCAGTTGCTCAGGATTCACTTGGATAGGTTGTACCAAATCATTAATATCAGCCAAAATTTGTTTCACGGGGCCAGCCAATGCTAAAGCACGATCTGTAGGGACCATGCCATGTGGCACACGAATAAATAAAGGGTCATTAAATTTATAACGTAAACGGTTAAGCATACTGCTTACGGCTGGCTGTGTAAGAGACAACTTAAGGGCTGCTCTGGTGACATTACGTTCATCTAACAACGCATCCAGTGCTTTAAGTAAATTAAGGTCTAGAGATTGGATATCATTCAAATTTATATCACTTATATTAATCATTTATTAGATTTATAACACTTTTCATTTTATGATACAAGATATCGAAAACACAATCATAAGGAAAAATTCACATGGCTAAATTACGCTACCTCAATACACCATTTACCATAAAAAACTTATCACTCAAAAACCGTATTGTTATGCCACCTATGTGCCAATACCAAGCAACTGATGGTATCCCGAATGACTGGCATTTTGTACATTATGTATCGCGTGCTGTAGGGGGTGTCGGTCTCATTATTGTAGAAATGACCAATATTGCACCCAATGGGCGTATTTCGCCAAACTGTTTAGGGCTATGGAATGATACCCAAAGAGATGCATTTAAACGAATTGTCGATGCTGTTCATGCACAAGGAGGGAAAATTGGCATTCAAATTGCTCATGCTGGTCGAAAAGCATTAGGTACGGATGATGTGGTGTCATCATCGGCGACGATTTATGATGGCACGCCTGATGCAGGAGAAGGTAAATGGGGATACAAAACAGCCAGAGAATTAAGCAAGGAAGACATCGCCCAACTCATACAAGCATTTCAAAATGCTGTAAAGCGTGCGGTTGAAGCAGGGTTTGATGCCATAGAACTTCATGGTGCACATGGTTATTTAATACACCAGTTTTATTCACCAAAAATGAATCAACGCACAGATGAATATGGTAAAGATAAAACACTCTTTGGCGAACAAGTCATTAAAGCAGTCAAAGAAGTGATGCCCGTTGACATGCCATTATTCATACGCATATCGGCGCAAGAATATGGAGAAAACGGCTTTGATTTAGCTTATGGATGTAAAGTAGCAAAATGCTTTGCTGATGCTGGAGTGGATATGATTCATGTCAGTGGTGGTGGAGATGGCCAGCTTGACTCTAAACATACACCGGTGTTTCATGCAGGTTATCAGGTCTACTTAGCTCAAGCCGTCAAACAAGCGACAAGCTTACCTGTTATTGCAGTAGGTATGCTCGAAGAGCCTCAAGTAGCAGATTATGTACTTGCCACTGGCAGTGCTGACTTGGTTGCCATTGGTCGTGGGCTTTTACGTGATCCTTATTGGCTTTTAAATAGTCAATACAATCAAAAAGCAACCGATAGTGCTGAAATACAGTTTGTGCCTAAATCGTATCAAGGCAGCTTTTTGTAAAACAATAAAAAGCCTTCAAAACTATAACTCATTCATTCAGTAAAAAATAAACCTCTATAATTTAATATTATAGAGGTTTATTCGAACGAACAATTGTATCCATCACATCATATTTTACTGGAAAATACAATGTTCAAGCATTGGTGCCCCCATTATCTCTCCACCACCAACACACAATAATTTGACCTTTTGACCTTTTTTAAGTTCAAGGATTTTATCTTCTTCTGAATCTTTAAAACGAGCCTGAGGCGTAATAATCTCAAATTGCCCACCTGCTTTTAATGTCACGAAGGCCTTGTCAGTAATATCTGCTTGAATATTATCTATTCGTCCACTCACGGATAATTGCTTACTCTTATATTTCTTATTAGCAGCCATTTCATTTGTTTTATATGCCTTTAATAATTCATCTGCTGTCACCTCAATCACAGGTTCATCTGTTTGAATCAAAGTCTCTTCTTGTGAAGAGTGTGTCATACTGTCTTCCTGTGCCGAACTTACTTTTGGTGAGGTTACTGATGTTTGAGAGTTATCTATCTTACTGCCCCCTTTTTTGTTATCCCCAAAAATGATACCAATCACAATAAGAATCACCAAAATAATAGCAGCCCACTTAAAAAAACGTTTCATGCAATGCATTCCTTCCTTCTAAAAAAAAGACCAACCCTATCATCATCTGATAAGATATTTTTAGTATTTTATAAAATATAAATTATTGAAATAAAATATTATAGAATGCAACATTATTTGCCATAATAAGCGATTAAAAAACATTTATATTAAACAATAACTATTTAATTTAAAAATCAAAAACAATCATTTTATATTAATAGCATACAAAAAAAGAAGGTACATTATGTACCTTCTTTTTTATTTTTATGCTTATGATCTAAAAACTATAGCGATAACCTATATTCCATTGTGTATGTTTATATTTATTACTGTTTTCATAGTCAATATCAGCATGAATGCTGTGCTGCTTATTGATATTGATTGATGTACCCAAGCTATTTTGCCATCTGCTGCCTTTAAAACTATGTTCCTCTTTTGAGTCATTGACATAATAAGCCACTCTATCTTTAAATTCATGAATCAATTGGCTTCTGGCATAAATATTCACTGGCACTTTAGTCTCATTAAATTGGTAACCAACCTGCACACCGCCTCTGGCTTGTACTGAAGTATAACCATCAATATCTACTGTCAAACCTTTGTCTGTGCGAAACTGAGTTGATTCATTATTGGTCACCAATAATTGAGCTTGTGGTTCAATGTAAAAACCGCCACTGCTGTCTGTTATATTAAAACGTTTACCTGCTTCTACGGAAAAACTATAGACATCTTTTGAGGCACTTGCTCTCTGACGACCACTTGATTGCATGCGTGCATCTATTTCTTGTTTGACTCGACTGTATTTGGCTATAGCATCTACATAAAATTGGTTATCTGTTACATAAGTACCATAAACACCCAACTGATGATCTTTTACTTTGCCTGTACTGCCTTTATTGTAGTCAACATCTGCCTTTGTCGTACCTGCCATCACGCCCAAATATACACGCTGGTTATCGGCTAAGTTAATTGAAGTATCTGCACCTATATGCATGCCGTTATAGTCCATATCAAAACCTTGTAACATGCCATTGGCTTTGCTGTCGAACTGACCGTTATAACTGCGAATCCAAACATTGTTTAAATGTTCAGTATTGCGTAAATCACCCATTCTTTGTTGCAAGTTGTGCATTTGCACTTCATTAAACATATAACTTGTGATTAAACTATTGGCTGCTGCCGATGCGGTGTTAGACAAAGACGGCTTACCACCATTGTTCCCCGAACCATTACCGTTGCCATCAGGTAATGCTTTACCTTCAATTGAAAACGTACCCTCTTTTCCCAAAATCATATCATACACATAACCGCCCAATTCGATTTTATGATCAGCATTGGTAAAGGTGAAAGATGCCTCTGTAGGTAATAAGCCGATATCATTGTAATCTACCATTTCATAAATTTGCCAACCAATCACTTTTACTTCGGGGTTATCTTGAACGTTAATCAAATAATTGTCTTGTACACTTTCTTTAATCACAATTTGGTCATGATCGCTACCTGTTGTACCCACACGCATATTAATCTCTGCACCACCTAACATTCGACTGACCGTTAAGGTGTGAAACTGAGGCTTTGTGTTATTTTTATCTTGATTCACAAAATTAATGGCAACATTTGGATCTGTTTGTAAACTTTGTATGTTTGAGCTTCCTGTCATATGCCAAACTGCATCCCCTTTATTTGAGGCAAAAATATCAACAACTAGATTTTGCCCAGCCCCCCCAATAATATGACCAGTCCATTTAGCATCATGAATGTACATATAACGTGAAGCGTCTTCACTCATAGTGGCATTGCTTAAATCAAGATTACCTGTCCAACTTGAACCATCATGCAGATAAAAATCGAGCCTGTCTTCCATTTGCAGATCAGAATTTAAAACAATATTACCATTAAATATTGTATGATCATTTACATTCATATGAACATATTCCATATTTGTAATTGCAATATCCCCAGCGAATAAAGAATTTGTTCCAATTAAAGTAAAATAACCTAAGCCATCAATGTTTTTCGCTTTAATCTGTCCATTCCACTTACCTGCGTACAAATCAAAAGTAAAATTAGCCCCCTGATAGTCAACATTCCCCTGAAAATCTACATTAGACAATGAAAAGTTAATCTCCCTTACGGCCATAGAATTATTAGTTTGAGGTAAAACAGTAATGTCTCCAACCCATTTTGTTTCATGTAAACCAACGGAAGATAAAACAGGTACCGTGACATTACCAGAAAAAGAAAAATATGCAAAATAAATTTCGCTAGCATAATTTGTGCCGTTAGGATCTGTATTTTCTTTGATGGTAATATCACCAGTCCATGATGAAGGCGCATCTTCTAGAGCAAAAGCAGACAAAGAAATACCTTGCCCATTGTTATCAATATACACACCATCCGATCCTGTATTAACAACGCTATTTTCTCCCAGAGAAAAAGAAACAGGAGTGGACATATCTAAACTAGAATCGATATTTCCTAAAATACGCACAGGCCCATCTAAAGTACTATTACTGCCAACATGAATGCTAACATTGCTCAGACCATTTAGTTGGCTTCCTCTATCATAAAAAATACCACCTGTTTTAGTGCTGTCTTGCAATATTAATGAAAAAGTAGAAGTTGCGTTTAACTTACCATCCCAACGGCTGTCATTATTAAGAATAATGTCATAATTTGATTCTTCACCTAATAAATTTAAGTCACCTTCTAATGCAGATTGATTATCTAAAATAATGTCCATACTAGAAGCAGCAGTTTGATCTGTAATATTCCCTTGGTGAGTTTGCCCATCTAACTCAAGTAAAACATTAGCATTTGCATGAGCAGAAATAGTGAAACATAATATTTTCAGTAAATACGGTATAAGCTTTTGTTTATCTTTCATGACACCATGCTCCCCTTATATTAAAAATCCAAAATGAATAATTTTTAATTACATTATATTATTCATTTGGAAATTTATATATTCCATTAAAGGGAAAATGTAAAATTTAACAATTTAGTGTCTCTTTTAAATATATAAAAAACAAAAATACAATAGATATTCTTTAAAAAAACATATAAAATATTTTTTTATATTTGATTTTATTATTTATTTTTAATAACAAAAAAAACAAAAAAACATGAAAAATAAAAAAATCAATAAGAAAATCTATCATTATTATATAATTTAACAAGTATTTTTACATTAAATTATTTAAAAACTATAGCGATAACCTATATTCCATTGTGTATGTTTATATTTATTACTGTTTTCATAGTCAATATCAGCATGAATGCTGTGCTGCTTATTGATATTGATTGATGTACCCAAGCTATTTTGCCATCTGCTGCCTTTAAAACTATGTTCCTCTTTTGAGTCATTGACATAATAAGCCACTCTATCTTTAAATTCATGAATCAATTGGCTTCTGGCATAAATATTCACTGGCACTTTAGTCTCATTAAATTGATAACCAACCTGCACACCTCCTCTGGCTTGTACTGAAGTATAACCATCAATATCTACTGTCAAACCTTTGTCTGTGCGAAACTGAGTTGATTCATTATTGGTCACCAATAATTGAGCTTGTGGTTCAATATAAAAACCGCCACTGCTGTCTGTTATATTAAAACGTTTACCTGCTTCTACGGAAAAACTATAGACATCTTTTGAGGCACTTGCTCTCTGACGACCACCTGATTGCATACGTGCATCTATTTCTTGTTTGACTCGACTGTATTTGCCTATAGCATCTACATAAAATTGGTTATCTGTTACATAAGTACTATAAACACCCAACTGATGATCTTTTACTTTGCCTGTACTGCCTTTATTGTAATCAACATCTGCCTTTGTCGTACCTGCCATCACGCCCAAATATACACGCTGGTGATCTGTTAAGTTAATTGAAGTATCTGCACCTATATGCACGCCGTTATAGTCCATATCAAAACCTTGCAACATACCATTGGCTTTGCTGTCGAACTGACCGTTATAACTGCGAATCCAAACATTGTTTAAATGTTCAGTATTGCGTAAATCACCCATTCTTTGTTGTAGATTGTGCATTTGCACTTCATTAAACATATAACTTGTGATTAAACTATTGGCTGCTGCTGATGCGGTATTGGATAAAGAAGGTTTATCACCATTGCTTCCCGAACCATTGCCATTTTCGCCATTGTCCGAACCGCTATTACCATTTTCATCTGGTGTGGCTTTGCCTTCAATTGAAAAGGTACCATCTTCCCCCAAAACCATATCATACACATAACCACCTAATTCAATTTTATAGTCTATATTGGTAAATGTGAAAGAAGCCTCTAATGGTTCCTCTATATTACTATAGTCAACCATTTTATAAGTTTGCTCACCAATCACTTTGGCCGCTGGGTTATCTTGGACTTTAATCAAATAATCATCCTGTACGTCTTCATTGATGACAATTTGGTCATGCTCATTACCTGTTGCTCCTACACGCATACTGATCTGCGCTCCGCCATACAGACGATCAGTTGTCAATGTATGAAACTGTGGTGTCGTGCTACTCGTATCTTGATTGACAAAATTAATTTCTACATTAGGATCTGTATCTAAACTTCTGACATCTGAACTGCCTGTCATATTCCACACAGATTCACCTTGATTATCCGCATTTATAAAAACATTTAAGTCTTGCCCAGCCCCCCCAATAATATGACCAGTCCAGTTTGAATTTTGTATACCTATTGCTCGTGAAGCATCTTCGCTTATAGCAGCATTGGTTAAATCAAGGTTACCTGTCCAGCTTGAACCATCACTCATAGCAAGCTCAAACCTATCATCAATTTGCTGACCAGAATTTAAGGTAATATCGCCGTTTAATGTTGAGCCATCTCCTATTTGCATATAACCAGACTCCATATTGGTTAAAGCAACATCTCCCGTAAATGAAGACTCTGATCTAAGAGTAAAAGAAAAATAGGCAGAATCATCAATACTTTTAGCATTAATTTGCCCGTTCCATTGACTGTCATATAAATTAACGTCAAAACTTCTGCCTGTATAATCAACATTGCCTTGGAAATCTACATGATATAAAGAAAAATCAGTATCTTTTTCTGAAGAACGATTGTCTAACTGAGGTAGAATCGTGATGTCACCAATCCACTTCATTTCTGATAAATCAAGACGAGACAACATAGGTACAGTGACACTGCCAGTAAAAGAGCCCCCAGAAAATGAAATACGACTTGCCTGTGTCACACCGTTTGGGTCATGATTTTCTTTCACAACAACATTACCTATCCACCGAGCGGGTATGCCACCTTCTGTTTCAGAGGATATCTCAAGCCCTTGCCCATTATTATCAACAAGCATCCCTTCAGGTCCTGTATCAATGACCCCATTTTCACCTAGGAAAATGGACACGGGTCGGGTCATTTGTAACGCGGCATTGGTATCACCCAAGATACGGATTGGTCCTTCCAAGCGTCCAATCATATCATTTCCGCCACCCCCAACATTAATTGAAATATCGGTATTCTCCGCTTGTGCAGCTCGGTTGTAAAAAACACCACCTATTTTCACACTGTCATAAACAGTAAGAGAAAAATTAGAAGATGCCTCCAACTTACCATCCCAACGGCTATCATTGAGAAAATCAATATTAGTAATTTTATTACCTGTTCTATGAACAAAAATATTGCCATTCAAATTACTATTAGATAAATCAATATAATCTGTATAACCTGGGCTTGAACTGGCCATCCCAGTCAAAGAAATATTACCATTGATTGAAGAACCATTATAAAGGCCGATGTAGTAATTTGTATTATTTCCTTGTAAATTTAAGTTGCCCTCTAATACTGATTGATTATCCAAATAAGCCTCCATAATACCAGTATCAGCAGTTTGATCAGTAATGTCTCCTTGGTAGGTTTGATTATCTAATTCAAGCAGAATACCAGCACTTACACTGGACGAAGCAGTAAAAAAAGCCAAGTTAAGTAAATATGCGATGAGTTTTCGTTTACTTTTCAAAACGCAACACTCCTTATATAAAACATTTAAATTGAATAAATTTTTATTGCATTATATTATTTATTTCAAAATTTATATATTTTATTTAAAGAAAAATACAAAACTTAACAATAAAGTGTATCTTTACACACAAAAACTTAACGATAGAATTTATTTAAGTATATAAATTAAATTTTTTATTTATTTGATTTTTATATATATTTTCAAAAAAATAAAATTTAATAAAAAAAATTAAAAATAAAATATTATTTAATAAAATAAATAATAAATTTTTTGTTTTATTTTTTATGAAAAAATCAATTTATGCAGAATATTTAATTTGCTCATCAAACGATTAGCTTATTTAGGAAATATTTTTGATGGAAGAAACCAGAAAATAGAAAATAGAAAATATCTTAGTATAAAAAAGGCAAAACTAAATTGTTTTGCCTTTTTACTGAAAATTGATTAATTAAGATTAAGCATAAGGATGCTGTAAAACAATTGTCTCTTCTCTATCTGGTCCAGTAGAAATCATTGCGACAGGTGCTTCACAAATTTCAGCGATTCTATTTAAATAGGCTTTTGCTTGTTCAGGTAAATCACCTAATGTTTTTACCCCAAAAGTGCTTTGTTGCCAACCTGGCATAGTTTCATAAATAGGTTTACATTGAGCGACAAGATCTGCACCAAAAGGCAAAATATCAACTTTTTCACCATTTAGTTCGTAACCTACACATAACTTAATTTCTTCAATGCCATCCATCACATCAAGTTTAGTAATACACAAACCTGAAATACCATTAATTTGAATAGAACGTTTTAATGCTGCCGCGTCAAACCAACCGCAACGACGCGCACGACCCGTTGTTGCCCCAAATTCTTTACCTCTCTCCCCTAAGCCTTTACCTACTTCATCAAATAGCTCGGTAGGGAAAGGGCCTGAGCCAACACGGGTTGTATATGCTTTAACAATACCCAATACATAATTGAGCATCTGTGGAGCAACACCCGCACCTGCTGCGGCAGCTCCTGCCACACAGTTAGATGATGTTACATAAGGGTATGTACCATGGTCAATGTCCAATAATGTACCCTGAGCACCTTCAAATAAAAGCTTTTCACCTTTTTTATTCATTTCATACAAAGTACGAGACACATCTGCCACCATTGGACAAACACGTTTGGCAAATTCTTGAGTTTGTGACAACACCACATCAAAATCAATTGGCTCTACATGGTAAAGCTCGGTCAATTGGAAATTATACAAAGCCAAATTGGCTTTTAATTTTTCGGCAAATTGTTCTTTATTAAATAAGTCAATCACACGTAAAGCACGGCGTGCAATTTTATCTTCGTAAGCTGGCCCAATACCACGACCTGTAGTGCCAATTTTTTGCTCCCCTTGTGCATTTTCACGAGCTTGATCCAATGCAATGTGGTATGGCAAAATCAATGGGCAGGTAGGCGCAATTTTTAAACGACTGGCAACATCAATACCAGCGGTTTCTAATTGATCGATTTCTTTTAATAAAGCTTCTGGTGACAACACAACACCAGAACCAATAAAACACTCAACACCCTCTCTTAAAATACCAGAAGGAATTAGGTGTAAAACTGTTTTCTCTCCGCCTACAACCAGTGTATGCCCAGCATTATGTCCCCCTTGAAAGCGAACCACGCCATCAGCCTGATCAGTTAGCCAGTCGACGATTTTACCCTTACCTTCATCGCCCCATTGTGTACCAATAACCACAACATTTTTAGACATAACAAAACCTTATCTATATAAGTAAATAATCAAAATACAACTGAAATATTAGCAATAAACGACTTGCCACTCATTATCTTTAAAAACCAACTCTCGATTGCAATATAAACTTTGTGCGCCTTGAGCAAGGTAATCAACAACAACTGCTTCACCTTGTGCACGTAAGGCTTCAACAATGTTCAATGCTTTTTGAAAATCTTGTGCAGAAACTTTAATGCCCAAACGTCGATCATTTTTGGGTAAAACTTTCATTAAATCGCGCAAATCAAAGCTAAAACCCGTTGCTGGACGAGCACGACCAAATACTTTACCCACATTATCATAACGCCCGCCTCTGGCAATAGCATCTGCCCAAGCAGGCGCGTATGCAGCAAATAACAAGCCCGTATGATAAGAATCAACTCTTAATTCCGCCAAATCAATATGAATATTTTCTTTAGGAAAATAGTCAGCAACTGCTTTTAATTGTGCCAAAGCATTTTGAATACTGGGTAAAGCGGGTAAAATTTTAGTCGCTTCATCCAATATATCCAAATCGCCATAAAGCTCAGGAAGCTGACTAAATGCTTCAGATAAATGAATAGGAAGCTCAATATCAGCCAAAATCAACGCTATTTCATGTTTGTCTTTATGCTGCATGGCCTGCAATAGGTCAGAAGCCACATCAGCATTTAAATTTGCCTCTGCTGCTAACGCTCTGAAAACACCAATATGCCCTAAAGCCAGTTTAATATCTTGTACTTGGTTTAAACGTAAAGCCTTAAGCATTAGGCCAATAATTTCTAAATCAGCCTCAACACCTGCATAACCATATATTTCAGCACCAACTTGCAAAGGCTCCCGCGTGCTCATTAAATGCGCTGGGCGCGCATGTAACACACTGCCTGCGTAACACAAACGATTAACCCCAGTATTGGCTGATAACAAATGAGCATCAATTCTGGCAACCTGAGGAGTAATATCCGCACGAAGCCCTAACTGTAAACCACTTAACTGATCAACTACTCGAATCGTTTTTAACGATAAACCTTTGTCATTTTTTACAAGAAGAGAGGAGGTATACTCCATCAATGGTGGTAAAACCAACTCAAACCCATGAACCCTAAATAATTCTAATAATTCTTCTTTTGCACTTTCTAACTGACGCGCATTTGCAGGTAGAATATCGGCAATGTATTCAGGCAATTGCCAAGCTTGCATATTGATCCTTTTGCATTTAAATCTTTTAGAATAGGCGCACTGCCCCTTATATTCAGATATACAAGCTTACCATAATTTTCACTTCTTTGCCCACAGTAAATTATTCATGCGTAACAAAACATCATCATCAAAGAGGTAAAAAATTTGATTTATAAAAAGAAAATTATTTTAGCGCTACAATAATTTTACCTAGATTATGATTATGATCCATATAATTTAACGCTTCCTGAGTTTGCGCCCATTCAAATACCTTTGCAACTGGCATACTCAGTTGTCCCGATTCAATCATTGGCATAATTTGAGCAAGGTCTTGTATTACCTGAGCCCTTATTAGCAAAGGTTGACTGCGCAATGTTGAACCTATAATTTTTTGCCGTTTAACCAGTAATAAACCAATATTTAATTGTGCTTGAACGCCACTCATATTGCCAATAATCACTAAAGAGCCATCCTGATTCAAAAGCTTTTGGTTGACTTCAAAACTATTTTGACCAATAGGGTCTAATATCATATCAACCCCACCAGAGTTTTTGATGCGATCAACTTGCGCCAACAACTCATCAAACAATAAAGCCTCATGCGCACCAATGCTCGTTAAAAAAGCTTTTTTATCTGCTGTTCTGGTTGTGGCCATCACATAAGCACCACAATAACGGGCATATTTGATTGCAGCAGAACCAACACTGCCTGTACTGGCATGCAATAAAACCCTCATCCCTTTTTTTACCGTACTGACTCTTTTTAAATTCAATAAGACAGTGCACCATGCCTCAGGTAAAGAGGCCGCTGTAATAAAATCCATTTGATCAGGTATTTTTAATAGCAATTCTTCTTCACACACAGCATATTGTGCATAGGCACCACCTTGTACCAAAGCCATCACCCGATCACCTTTTTGAAACTGGCTCCCTTCAAAGCTTTGTTCAACCACCCCAGCAAACTCTAAACCTAAAGTTTGAGTGACGCCAGCAGGAGGTGGATAAGAACCTGCTATCTGAGCCAAATCAGCGCGATTTAACCCAAAAGCTTTTATTTTCACCAAAACCTGATTACCTGTTATTTGGGGAAGTTCTATTTCTTTTAATTCAATTGTTTGATTTTGAGCCTGCCAAACTTTCATGATCGCTCCTACCTAAAGATAAGTTTTAAAGATAAATTTAGCGTACAATCTACCTTTATGAAAGAAAAATGTTTCCATTGTGGTTTAGACATACCCAAAGATATTCATTTATTGATCCATTTTCAAGATCAAACTCATCCGGCTTGCTGTACCGGTTGTCAGGTTGTTGCCCAAAGCATCATCGACGCAGGTCTTGGGCATTATTATACTCAACGCACAAAAGAAGCATTGCAAGCAATACTACCACCAGAAGATGTATTGGAACAAATTAAGCTGTATGACTTAGATGAAGTCCAAGCAAGTTTTGTTGAAATCAAGGAACACCACAAAAAAGAAGCATTATTAATTATTGAAGGCATTACCTGTGCCGCTTGTGTCTGGTTAATTGAACAACGATTATTACGCTTATCTGGTGTAGTCAGTGTTGATTTAAATTTCTCAAACCATCGAGCTCGAATACAGTGGGATGACAGTCAAGTTAAATTATCTGCAATTTTAAACAAAATCAGCCAAACAGGTTATCAAGCACACCCCTATGATGCGGCGCGTTTTGAAGAACAAACACAAAAAGAACGAAAAAAAGCACTGACTCAACTATGGGTTGCGGGTTTATCCATGATGCAAGTCATGATGTATGCAATTCCAATCTATATGGCTCCCGAGGGAGAAATTGAAGAGCAATATTTATGGATGCTTCATTGGACAAGTTTGATCTTAACACTGCCTGTCATGCTTTATTCTGCCATTCCCTTTTATAAAGGCACACTGCGTGACTTAAAAAACAAACGTGTTGGCATGGATACCCCTGTAACAATTGCCATATTGGCAGCATTTAGCGGTAGTTTTTATGCATTAATCAACAAAGTAGAACATGGCGTCTATTTTGACTCAGTATCGATGTTTGTTTTTTTACTTTTACTGGGACGTTATCTTGAAAGTATCGCCAGACGTAAAGCAGGTGATGCAACAGAGCGTTTAATCAAGCTTGTTCCGGCTTTTTGTCATAAATTATCACACTACCCACACTCTTCTGAAACATCAGAAGCACTTGTTGCCCAGTTGGCAACTGACGATGTGATCTTGGTTAAAGCAGGAGAAGTTATTTGTGCCGATGCAATCGTGTTACATGGACACAGTCAAGTGAATGAAGCCATGCTCACAGGAGAATCTTTGCCCATTGAAAAAACAGTTGATGACACAGTTACAGCAGGCACCTTAAACATCAATAGTCCTTTAACAATAAAAGTGCTGCAAGTTGGTAATGCAACCCGCTTAGGAGCCATTGTAAGATTATTGGATCAAGCTTTAAGCCAAAAACCCAAATTGGCACAAATAGCCGATCGCTATGCTGCTTGGTTTGTTGGTTCATTGCTGTTTATTGCCGTATTGACTTTTATTGGCTGGGCTTTATATGACGATGTTCAAACGGCACTTTGGGTCACAGTATCTTTATTGGTTATTTCTTGCCCTTGTGCTTTATCTTTAGCAACACCAGCGGCACTGGCTGCTGCCACTGGAAATTTGGCAAAAAAAGGGTTATTGACCAGCAAAACACATTCTCTGGAAACGCTAAGTAAAGTAAGCGATATTGTATTTGACAAAACAGGTACATTAACAACAGGCAGTTTGTCTATTAAAAATATGTGGTTTAATGACCCCGAACAAAAAGAAAAATTACTTGAAATGGCTGCTTTATTAGAAAGCCAATCAGAACATCCAATTGCCCATGCCTTCCATGAGTATTTACCAGAATCGGAAGTTGATTACTATCAAATCAATAATATTATTGGGCAAGGTATCTGTGCAGATATTTTGGATGATCATTGGTGTATTGGCCGCTTATCATTTGTTCGTACAAAAACCCAAAAAATACCCGAATCATTCACACAATGGCAAGATAACTTAAATCAATTTGGTACGCTGGTTGCACTGGCCAATAAAAGTGGCTTACAAGCTGTGTTTTTATTAACAGACACACTTAAAAAAGAAGCGAAACAAAGCTTAATTGATTTAAAGAAGCTAGGTATAAACATACATCTACTCAGCGGAGACAATGAACACGCAGTCAAACAGACAGCGGAACAATTAACGATTGAGAACATATTTTTTGAAGCCACACCAGAAGATAAATTACATTATATCCAAAAGCTACAAACCAATAAAAAAGTGGTTTTAATGGTTGGTGATGGCATAAATGATGCACCTGTATTAGCAAGGGCTGATGTTTCCATTGCCATGGGTTCTGGTGCTGATGTTGCCTTAGAAGGTGGTGACATGGTGTTATTAAACGATGACTTAAATATCTTACCTAAAGCTTGGTTACTTGCTGCTAAAACTCGAAAAATCATCAAAGAAAATTTAATCTGGGCTTGTGCTTATAATATTACCGCAGTACCACTAGCTGTAATGGGTATGGTCAACCCATGGATTGCGGCATTAGGTATGGCGCTTAGCTCGTTACTGGTCGTGAGCAATGCACTACGCTTATTAAAATAATGACACTTATTTTATAAGTTATCTTCCCCCAACAATCATATTTCTTTTATTCAATAATGATTTCAATAAGCTTAAACAGACTTATTTTAAGTTTTATGGCTTAGTTTGATTAAACACAAAGCAAATATCATAAAAACAAAACATAATTTCAATATACAGAACATTATTTCATTATGTTGAATTTCCATTTTTAACCATCTCTCTTGGAGGAATTATCTATGCAAGCGACAAGAACAATTTACTGGCCATCGGTTACGCTTATTGGCCCAAACAGCACAACTGAAATTGGCATGCATATAAAAGACTTAGGCTTACAAAAAGCATTGGTTGTAACAGATAAGGTACTCACACAAAATGGTATTGTAGAAAAAGTCACTCAAGTCTTAGACAATAACAGCATCAAATATGCTGTTTTTAACGATATTAAACCTAACCCAACCATGAAAAATGTGCATGATGGGCTTGATGCTTACCAAAATAACAAGTGTGATTTTATTATTTCTATTGGTGGTGGTTCGCCACAAGATGCGGCAAAGGCTATCGGTATCCTTGCAACAAATGGCGGAAAAATTAAAGATTATGAAGGTATTGCAAAATCCAAGCATAAATCAGCCCCTATTGTTGCCATTAACACAACAGCAGGTACAGCCAGTGAAGTGACCATCAATTATGTGATTACGAATGAAGACACACATGTCAAAATGTTGATGGTCGACAAAAACTCGCTGGCAACCATTGCAGTAAGTGACCCTCTATTAATGTTGGAAAAACCCGCTTCTTTAACAGCGGCAACAGGCATGGATGCGTTAACCCATGCAATTGAAGCTTATGTATCTACTGGTGCTTATGAATTAACGGATGTATTGGCTCTAGAAGCCATTAAATTAATTGGTGAATCACTAGAAGCTGCCGTTAAAGATGGTCAAAATGTCGAAGCACGTTCAAAAATGGCCTATGCATCCTATATTGCTGGCATGTCCTTTAACAATGCAGGCTTAGGTTATGTGCACTCTATGGCACATCAATTAGGCGGACAATACGATCTTCCTCATGGTGTGTGTAATGCTATTTTATTACCCTATATCGAAAAATTTAATGCTGTAGCAACCGGCGATAAACTAAGAAAAGTCGCAGAGCTGCTGGGCGAAAAAACCGATGGTTTATCAACACAGCAAGCCAACGATAAAGCAATTGAGGCCATTAAAAAATTATCACAAAACATTGGTATTCCTCAAGGTTTAAAAGGTCTAGGGGTCAAACCTGAGGACTTTAAAACCATGGCTGAAAATGCTTTAAAAGATGCCTGTACAGGCAGTAACCCAAGAGAGGTCACACTAGAAGACACAATTGCTTTATATCAAGAAGCATACGATGGTCAATAATAGCTAAGTTAGTCACTGAGTAGTAAATTAAGGGGTTGGTGCCTCCCTACGCCAACTTCTTAATTTTTGCCAAATACCATCGCCCTTTTTTGTTATTCATTTAAACTCGCCACAATAATATCGACACATCTGTTACCATAAAGCGTTTAAATTATTATTGTACTATTCATATGAACACTTTTAAAAACAAATATGCCATTGTAACTGCGGTAAATCGAAATTTTTCACGACAAATCATACAAAAAATAACATCAATGGGGCTTACTGGACTCATTCTTGCTGACAAAACAATCAATGAAGAACTCATACAAAAAATCACAACGCAAACGGGCTGTGCATGCCATGGATTTGAATTTGACATTACCAAGACACAAACTATTGAACAGCTGTTTCAGTTTGCCTTAGAGAAGTTTCCTACTGTTCATATTTTAATTAATGCCGCCAATATTTGTCCAACAACACCATTAGAAGAATTAGATGCTCAAAAATGGGATGAATGTATGAATATTAATTTAAGAGGTGCTCATTTACTGACTAAAGAGGCCATTAAAATCATGCAGGCACAAAATTATGGCAAAATTGTGCATATCGCTTCTATCCAAACATCTAGAATAAACGGCTTACCCCCTTCTGTTAGCTATATTGTGTCTCAAGGTGGCTTAATAACTGCGGTCAAATATTATGCAAAATTTTATGCGGCCGATAATATTAATATCAATACCGTTAGTCCTAATTTTGCAGGGATGAGAGATGCTGAAGAAGAACATGAAGGGATCAAAAGTGTGGCGGCAACAGTTGGCTTTTTAATCAGTGATGAAGCAAAATACATCACCGGTGCGAATATAGATGTCAGTGGTCGTTCTTGTTACTGTAATCGTATTTTCTAAAAAAAGAGCCATATAAAAATATGGCTCTTTAAATATAAAAATATCTTTTTAATTACCAACTGTAACGATAGCCTGCATTTACTTGTACTTGATCAAACTTGCTGCCTGTGGCATAAGATGCATCCAAGTACACATTATGATGCTTATTGATTTGGGTATTAACCCCAATACCATTTTGCCACCAACCACCACCAAAACTGTGCTCTTCTTTGCTGCCATTTAAGCGATATTCAACGTCACCACTCATTTCATGTACATAGCCGGTTTTAAAATAAACATTCATAGGGTTCCTTGTGTTTTCAACCTCATAGCCTAATTGTGCACTGACACGTCCTAGCGTTGAATCATAACTACCTAAGTCAATATTTAAACCATTATCTGCAATAGAGCTGCCTTGTTGATGGGTAAAACTTAACTGCGCTTGCGGTTCAATATAAAACCCTGCTTTACTGTTTTTATCCCAGTAAAAACGTTTACCCACTTCAATGCTGGCAGAATACCCATCACTCTTGCCTGTGCCATGAATACGGTTATATTGCGTATCTTTGACATCAAAATCATTTTTTAAATGGCTATACTTTAAAACACCATCTATGTACACATCATTTGCCATCAAATATGTGCCGTACACACCAAAGTGATAACCTTTTACATCACCTGAACCATTTTTATAATCAGGATCTGCATCACTGGTGCCTGCCATCGCACCTAGAAAAAGAATATCTTCATTGCCTAAAGTAATGCGTTTATCTGTTCCTAACTGCAAACCAGCATAGTTCATACCAAAACCATCCAGTTTCCCACTACCAAAAGAGTTAAATTTACCAGCAAACCCTCTTACCCAAATATCTGCTTGATTTGTACCACTTTGACGCAATTGTCCCATTCTTTGCAATAAGGCTTGAGTTTCAGCATAATTCATTAAGTAACCGATATTGATGAAATTACCACCTGCTCGCCCTGTGCTGGTTAAATTACTACCTCCACCGCCATTCCCACCTGGGTCAGTTGGTGTGACTGGTGCTTCACCTGATGAATACAATTCCCAATCTAAATTATTGCTGTTTTTGCGGATATTATACAAATATCCGCCTAATTCAACCGTGCCTGTATCTGGCGACATTGCAAAAGTTGCTACACCATCTTGAGTTTCGACAACGGTTAAAACCTCATTTCCTGTTGTGGCTAAACTACCTTGATTAAGCACTTTCACATAATGTTGGCCTGCACTGGTATTTTGAACAATCAGTTTATTACCAGAATTATTGACACCGTCGCCATCACCAACTAAATCAACACGCATAATGAAAGTGCTGCCATTACCACTTAAATTATCTACAGTTAAAGTAGAATTTGGCGTATCTGCCGTAAAATCAACCGTACTATTGTTTAAGGTAAGGTTTGTCATAACAGAGCTTTGGGTCATATTCCAAAGCCCCTGATTAAATGTTAAATTGGTTTTTGCACCAGAAGAAATAAAAGCCCCCCCTGTCAACACCGAACCTTGTCCAAAGTCTAGAGCAGTTGTCGCATTATTTTGCGCATAAACGCTACCCAAAATGTTCATTTTTCCTGTACTGGTAATACTGTTACCTGCACCAGAAGAAATAATGGCAATTTCATCTGATCCAGCCATTTGAATAATAGTATTTCCTGTAAATTTAGCACTGCTATTGGTCGCCACAACACCATACACACCTGACACAGCAGTTAAACTAATATTATCAGCATTAACCTGCCCACCGGCCGCCCAAATGGCGTAACCACCACTATTATTAGCATACATATCGGTATAACCGACATTTACAACTGCATTATTTTGTGAAGACACAGCATGCGCCCCAGCAACAAGCACATTACGCTGATTTGCGTTTCCTTGATAATTAACTACCACACCAGCATCTCGCCCCACTAATGCAATTGCATTTTTTGACGATAAATAACTGCCTGCTCCAATAGTTGCACTGCCTCCACTTCTGACTTCAAGCGCGTTGGCACCACTGCCCTGAGCTTCAATACGCAGTTGGTTAGCCGTTAACTCACCCAAAATCCAAAGTCCTGTTGAATTGGTACCATTGGTTTTTATTGTGCTTAAAGTACCCAAATTTACAATAGAATTCTTTTGAATATTCATACCATAGGCATTATTACCCTTGGTTTCAATAGACAATTGGTTTGCATCAAATCGTGCTGGAGCAGTTCCCGAACCATTCGCACCAAAAACAGTAACACCAGTTGCTTGATTACCTTCTGCATAAATAGAA
This sequence comes from Neisseria sp. Ec49-e6-T10, assembly GCF_051132615.1. GTDB lineage: Bacteria > Pseudomonadota > Gammaproteobacteria > Burkholderiales > Neisseriaceae. The sequence continues at coordinate 3,144,049 of NZ_CP152375.1, forward strand.
CTGCCTGTGCCCAAATTTGCGGTACTGCCTTGACCTTCAATAGAAACTGCACTATAACCACCACCAATAGCACTAATCGAAATACCATCTGCAACTAGAGAAGAATATCCACGAATAGCAATTGCACTTGCAGATCCACCCTCCACACGGATAATCCCACCTTGCCCTAAATCAACTTGAGTATCTGATGCATCAATACCAACTGCACTGCCTGTAGCCCTCACTGTTAATTCTAAGTTATTCGCATCAATAGTATTTGTTGCACCCGTATTGCCATATGCTTGAATACCAGTTGCACTTGTCGCCCCTGTGCCTGCTGTTGTGGTATCTGCTATTACTTTACTGTTATTGCCCAAATTAATTTGAACAGGTGCACCTGTTTGGCCTTGTGCATAAACCCCAAATAATTTACTGTTATAAATTTGATCTGCGGTAATGCTATCCCCATCTTGCAAAGAAACATTTGGTTTGATTTGTGTACCATAATTCGATGCATATGCCTGATTATGTGCAAGAAAAACCCCTACACCAATAAATCCTGCAACGCCTAAATGTTGAGGTATTTTTTTTATAGAAAAAACACTGCTCATGAATCATCTCCTGATATATGTATATAAAAAATTTATTAATTGTTAATATTTATATTTTACAGAATAATTTTGCACAAAAAAGCATGTTAAAAATTGAAATAAAAAAATATTTAAAAAAAACAATAAATTTAAAAAAATTAAAAATAATAATCATTAAATAACAATAAAACAAAATAAATTTTTTTTGACAACCAATTGTTTAATTTAGACATTTAAATGTTATATGAATAATTATCATTTAAACAACAGTTTAAAATATTTAATAGAACATATAAATAAAATAATATTTTTTACATTAATTTGATAATATTTACTTAAAAATAATATTTAAAAATGCTAGAAGATTTACTGAAAAAAATTTATTGAATATATTACAACACTAATTGTTTTATATTTATCAGCGTATACCTCTTAAGTGAAATACACATATCTGTGTGATAAACTACCCTTGCCTTATTAAGATAGAGGCTAATAAAAATATGTATGCTTCGACTAAACTCAGTTTCTAACAAAAATACCATAATGGCCAATTACTTTCACTTACTTATTGCTAATATTTTGGTGCTGTTTTCCGTTGTTAACCCAATAGGAAATGCGTTCGTTATTAACAATAATTATTTAATCAATTTAGATTCTGAACAAAGAAAAGTGATTATTGGCAAAATTGCTCGCTGTGCTTTTTTTATTTGTATTGGTGGATTGTTTATTGGCAAATTTTTATTGATATTGTTTGGCTTATCCGTCCCAATTATTCAGGTGGCAGGTGGCGCAATCATCTGTCGAAATGGTTGGGCATTCTTTATGAATGACCCAACAACAAACCAGACAGATGACGAAACACAAACAGACGACATCATCGAAAAAAAGAGACAAACACAATACAGTTATTTGCTCAATAATATTTTTTATCCGCTTACCTTCCCTACTATGATTGGCGCAGGAACTTTTTCGGTATTGCTCACGCTTGCAGCCAATGCTTCTGCCGCTCGTTGGGGCGAAATGATTTTAAATTTTTCCAGTGTCGTGATTGCCATTGCTATTATCTGCTTTTTAGTTTACATCATATTCGTTAATATAGTTGTGGTACAAAAGCATTTAGGTAGAGAAGGTAATATTGTTGTACGAAAAATGTCTTCATTTTTTACCATTTGTATTGGTTTAAAAATTACGATATCTGGGCTAACAGAAGTTATTGTGCTGATTATTGAAAAAATCAAACCTTTGATTTAATTTTCAGACATACACAGATAAGCTGTTAAATGAAACATAATATCTGCCAATAATTAAAAAATATCAGCTAAATCAAATGATAAAATAATGGCTTCAATGAAAATAATACTCTAAATTGATATGTTGAATTATTCACACATTTAATCATGTTAAAAATATGAGTAATAGTTTCAAAGCGAAAAAATAACGCTAACACATCAAATTTAAGGATTTTAAATGAATGATATGATCAGATGCAAAGGTTGTGGAAAAGAACTACACTATACAGCCATTACTTGCCCACAATGTGGAGCACAAATAAAACCTGTTGGACAAAAAAACAAACTGGCCGCGGCATTACTTGCTTTCTTTTTAGGGAGTTTTGGTTTACATAAGTTTTATTTAGGTAAACCCATACAAGGTTTGCTTTATTTACTTTTTTGTTGGACTTTTATTCCTGGTGTCATTTCTTTTATTGAATCAATTATTTATTTATGTACTTCAGATGAAAATTTTGCCAAGAAATATGGCTAATATTTTTAGCATCAACCACAAATTATTTTTGGTTAAGTTGATTTAAACATGCCTTTTACATTTGCACACCCAGCAATTATTCTTCCTTGTAATAGACTACCCCGTTTCTTTTCTTTAACGGGGTTAATTATTGGCAGCATGTCACCTGATTTTGAACACTTCATAAGAATGAACATCAAAAGCAATATCAGCCATAGTATACTTGGCCTATTTTTATTTGACCTCCCCATAAGCATTATCATTGCATTTATTTTTCATTATTTGATTCGTAATACCTTAATTGACCATTTGCCTTTCTTTCTACAACAACGTTTTTTATCATTTAAATCATTTTCCTTTTATCAATATACAAAAAAATACTGGTTTATTTTGGTTTACTCTATATTAATCGGTGCACTATCTCATCTATTTTGGGATAGTTTCACTCATTACACTGGTTATTTTGTGCAAATCTTTCCTCTTCTACAGCAAACCATTAACCTAACCAGTCAATTCAATGTGCCTGTATTTAAAATACTTCAGCATGGCAGCACTTTTATCGGATTATTATTGATTATCAAATACATCATCCAATTACCACGATCCACCGTTGCCGTTGCCCCCAGATGCCTTAATTATTGGTACACTATAATGGCAATAGCTATTGCCATTGTTCTATTAAAAATAGTTTTTCATTCTGGTTCAGTATCACTTGGTTTATTCGTTGTTTATACAATCACAGCTTTATTTATTGCACTGACCATTACTTCTATTTGTTTTACACCAATAAAAAAGCCTGTTTAAAAACAGGCTTTTTTGACCTCAAGACACCATTAATTAACCTGCACCATAATAAACTTCTTCATATGGTTGAACAACAACCCACCCCTCACCAACAAATTTCATTTGAACGGTTTCACCAGAAGTGCGTCCAATTAAAGTCGAAAACGAAATATCAGTAGCAAATTCGGGTGACAAACTTCCTGACCACGCAACAGTAGCATTAGGGTCTGTAAATACTGGTCCAGTTTCTTTGCTGACTTTTAAAGTTAATGGTTCATAATGACACGTAATGGCCACTATACCAGAACCACTCAATTTCATATTAAATAAACCACCAGAGAGCATCCCCGCCATTTTTCTCATCATGGATATTTTAAAGTCTATTGTTTTTTCCAATGCCAAGACATCATTACCATTCACAAAAATAGTGTCATTGTTTAGTCTTAACAGCATGATCTTTTTCCCTTGATCAGCTAGGTACACTCTTCCCTGACCTTCTACCTTCATCAGCTGTAACCCCTCGGCTGATATGGCTTTTTTCAACAAAGTACCCAGTCCTTGTTCTAAAATACCTTGTCGGGTAAATTTAACATTGCCAGTACGTGCAACCATTGCACCTGCCTTTGCCCAAATCATATCCTGTACTCTAACTTCTAAAGTTCTTGGACTTTCCAATTCAAAGTTTTCAGAAGTAATGTCTTTTTCCTGATACGATGACACAAAGTCGTTAATATTTTTAATCATTTATATTATCCTTAAATTTCCTGAATCTGTATTATGCATGATTTTTTGTTAAAAGCTCATCAATAATCAACTATATTACTTAAAGTCACTAGAGCATCTTCCGTAACTCATAAAAATGTATGGCGTTAATATCCAGCTCACTTAATACTGCCCAAGGATTGTGGATATACTCATCAAATACCGTTAAATATGGCGCTGACTGCTTCAAATACGCCACCATTTCCTCATCTTTTCCATATTTCGTTTGAAATAATTCAAATTGGCGGTATAAAGCGCCATGCTGTTGATCAAAAATAAATTTTCTGACCTGATAGTGTCCAGAATCAAGTCCATGAATAATAAATTTTTTCTCTTTTTTGAAGTTCTTGATCAAGTGTTCTTTGATGGAAATATAGGGATTAAAAGCTGTGGTATTAGTAAAGACAATCTGATAGCCAAAATACGTTTTGGTGATTAAATAATTGTGACCTTTTGCAATTATTTGCCCTTGCAAGCGCTGTGTAAATTTTAAAACATGAAAAGCTGGTCTTTTGGTATTATAGATATAAAATAATGCCAAACTACTGGTATCTATTCGTTCAGGTAAGGTTTCTTGTTGAATTTCAGCATTAATCCAAAAACCAATTCCAGCAATTTGGGCAGAAACACTAATCAATGTATTGAATATTAACGCGCCTCGAAAAAAACGGCCATTGGTGTGGCGGGTATTCCCCGTTAACGTATTCCAAGTAAGCAAATACAAGGGTATATTCATATCATGATATTTAAGTGCATTTTTTAAATTGTGGGTTTTCTCCTGAATATAACGCTCACTGTCTGCAAATGACTTACTGCCAATCTGGGTAAAACTTACCTGTTCATTTGGATTGGCTGAATAACCTAAAAAATCGGCTATTTGAGCCATTTTACTTTGAAAAAATACATCTTTTTTCATGGTTTCCAAACCAGAAAAATGAAAAAACACACCCACTTTAGCATTATGTAACCAAGAGCGAATCATTTTTTTTAAAATAAAAAAACCTTTTTCAAAGTCAACACTTTCAGCCACTTCTTTATTCTCTGCATAATAAATAAACCGCCATTTTTGGACATAATTTATACCAAATAAATTGACATTATGTTCAACAAATTTTGCCAGTTTTTGAATATACGAGGTTAAATCAGAATAAACATTCTTATGAGCTATACGTACAAATAAAGCAATATTATTTTGCTTTAAAAAAGAAATCGCATGGTCACTATTTGTATAGGGAGAAAAAGATGGAATGGGCTCATCTGTTTGGTACTCTGGTAAAATAGCACTACCTGAAATAAGATGATGAATTTCAACATAATCAAGACGAGCTTCTTGCTTAATCATAGACAGTTGTTGTTGAACGTTTTGCTTTAATACTTCGCTTAGTTCCCCTACACTCACAATATACTCCAGACTGGATAAATGATGTGGTTTTTTATCCAAATCAATATCAATAACCTGTTCTTCTATAGGGTAATACTGTTCATTTAATGGCTCTTGTGACGAATGTAAATTAATGCTATCGGCAAGTAAAGACAATAGCTCCATCGAGTCTACTTCTGCAATACGCATTTGTTCCATCACAATATCAGTATTGCTTTTATTGGTAAAAATAGCTTGTCCAGAATCATGGTTTTTATAGCTTTCCCTAAATTTATTAGGCGTTTGATTGTAAACGTTTTTAAAAAGCTGAATAAATTGTTTGGTATTGGAAAAACCATGTTCTTGGATAATCTGGTATACAGGTTTAGATGTATTGACTAAATCATGAACACAATGCTCAAACTTTATTTTGGTTAAATATTGAATAAAACTTAAACCAACCTCTTTTTTAAATAAACGAGAAAGGTACGCAAATGATATATGCTCTGAATCAGCGACCGCTTTTAAAGAAACATTTTGATTATAATGGTCTTCTAAAAAGCGAATGATTTTATCTATCCGTTTACTGTATGAACTGTTCAATTTTTGATTAGACAAATCTTCTTCTTTAAAATAAAGAACCAAAATCAATAAAATTTCTGACAAAAACTTATTGATTTCTAAAGCAGTAAAATCAATATTATTCCGAATATAACTGGTGAGCATTCTGGCCAATAATACTTTAATTGCTGTTGTATATTTACGTTTAAACCCTGGTTGTTGATCTGGTACCAACGTAAACTTATGATGGAAGTATTCTTTAAAATATCGAGCAAAATAATGGTTAGATACTTCTAAACGAATCACAATATTATCTTGATCACTACTGATTTCATATTGGTGGTTTTTGTTAATCAATAACACATCATCTGGATATAAATGAATACACATTTCTTCACTACCAACATCTACGCTGCCTTTTAACACATATAATAATGTGATACCACTGTATCCTGATTTTGATAAAGACATAATTTTATGAACATCTAAATGGTATTCAGCAAGGCTTTTGTCTGACATGGGTGCTTCTCCATTTTAAAAAAATTGTGATTCATTTATTTCGAATAACAGACAGACCATACACCATTTTATCAAAAAAAGAATGTATTTTTTTGACAAAACAAAAATCAATCATAAAAAATTTACCACAAATATGCTTTTTTGCAAAAAAATACATCTTCTTTATTACCTAAAATTTGCCTAAAATGGCTACAGTAATATCTTAATACAAGAAAATATTTATCGGAGGTAATAGCCATGAGTCAAAATATTATTGATACAATAAAAGCCAATGCAGAAAAATTTACCGAAATCAGACATCAAATTCATAAACATCCTGAACTTGGATTCGAAGAACAAGTCACCAGTGATCTGGTTGCCGCAAAATTGCAAGAATGGGGCTATGAAGTTCATCGTGGTTTGGCTAAAACAGGTGTAGTGGGTACTTTAAAAGTAGGAAATGGCACTAAACGTTTAGGTATTCGTGCAGATATGGATGCGTTACCAATTGTAGAAAATAATGGTAAAGCATGGAGTAGCACTATTCCAGAAAAATTCCATGGTTGTGGGCATGATGGCCATACAACTATTTTATTGGCTGCGGCTGAATATCTGGCTAAAACCAAAAACTTTGATGGCACCTTACATCTTATTTTTCAACCTGCCGAAGAATTACTATATGGTGGCAAAGTCATGCTAGATGACGGTTTATTTAAACTATTTCCTTGCGACATGATCTATGCGCTACACAATATGCCAGGATTAAAAACAGGTGAGTTTTATTTTAAAGAAGGCCCATTTATGGCTTCGTCTGACACCATCCATATTGAAGTTAACGGTGTAGGTGGACATGGCGCAATTCCAGAAAAAACAGTAGATGCCACATTGGTTGCATCTCATATTGTCATTGCTTTACAAAGTATTGTTTCTAGAAATGTCAGCCCATTTGAACAAGCAGTTGTAACTGTGGGTTGCTTCCAATCTGGCGATGCACCAAATGTTGTCAATGGTAAAGCTTTATTAAAACTGAGTGTCAGAGCTTTACATCCAGAAGTACGTAAGCTTTTATTAAAACGAATTCCAGAAATTGCACAAGCACAAGCGCAAAGTTTTGGTGCTTCAGTTGAGATTACTCATGTTAATGGTAGTCCTGTTTTGATGAATGGAAAAGAAGCAACCGATTTTGGTATTCAAGTAGCAAGAAATTTAGTTGGAGAAGCAAATGTACACACTGATGCTGCACCTATGATGGGTAGTGAAGATTTTGCGTTTATGCTCGAAGCCAATCCAAATGGCTCTTATCTGTTTATTGGTAACGGAGACGAACCTGGTTCTTGCATGGTTCACAATCCTGGCTATGACTTTAACGACGAAATTATTACACCAGCAGCAGCATTCTGGGGAGCTTTAACAGAAGCTTACTTAAAGTAAGATAAGCCAGAGCATCGGAGTAAAGCTGGGAAACCCAGTCAGTTGCTCATCCCAACCAGCTTTACTCCGCTTGTATTGGCGACAAATTTAAATATTTTTTTATATATATTCCAATAAATAATTATCATTAAATTCAAATATTGAAGAAGGATTTACTATGGAAACAAGTAACTATAAGGGCAGCGACAAACTGACTTTGGGTATTGTATTAGGTGTACTGACCTTTTGGTTGTTTGCACAATCATTAGTCAATGTTGCCCCTGCTATACAAAGTGATTTAGGCATCCCAATGGAGTCCTTGAATCTTGCCATCAGCTTAACGGCTTTATTTTCTGGCTGTTTTATCGTGGTAGCAGGAGGTTTAGCTGATAAACTTGGACGGGTTAAATTTACTTATATTGGTTTTATTTTAAGTATTATTGGTTCTTTATTGCTGATTTTGGCAAATGGTGCGGTCATGTTTTCTATTGGTCGAATTATCCAAGGTTTATCTGGTGCCTGTATTATGCCCGCTACCCTTGCGCTAATGAAAACCTATTTCGATGGAAAAGAACGCCAACGAGCATTAAGCTTTTGGTCTATTGGTTCATGGGGCGGTTCTGGTGTCTGCTCTTTAGCAGGCGGTGCCATTGCTACTTATATGGGTTGGAAATGGATTTTTATTTTCTCAATTATCTGTGCTTTATTAGGTATGTTATTAATCAAAGGCACACCTGAAAGTAAAGTAACAGATGAGAACCAATCTAAGTTTGATTATTCTGGATTGGTCACTTTTGTTATTGCACTGGTTTCTTTAAACCTTGTCATTACTAAGGGCGCATCTTTTGGTTGGACAAGTGCAGAAACTTTAGGTTTGGCTGCACTCTGTGCTGTTGCAATCATTACATTCTTTGCTATTGAGTTAAAGAAAAAAAGCGCCAGTTTTATTGACTTTTCTTTATTCAAAAATAAACCTTATAGTGGTGCCGCTTTCTCTAACTTTATGTTAAATGCTGTTGCAGGAACCCTAATTGTCGCCAACATGTACGTTCAAAATGGTCGTAACTTTACTTCATTCCAATCTGGTATGTTATCAATTGGTTACTTAATTGCCGTTTTAGCCATGATTCGCGTTGGTGAAAAATTATTACAAAAAGTGGGTGCAAAAAAACCAATGATTTGGGGAACATTAATTACAGGCACTGGCGTGGGATTAATGGCCTTAACTTTCTTACCTAATACTGCTTATGTTGCGGTTGTATTGATTGGTTATATTTTCTTCGGTTTAGGTTTGGGTTTTTACGCAACTCCTTCTACCGATACAGCCATTTCCAATGCTCCAGCTGATAAAGTAGGTGTTGCATCAGGCATTTATAAAATGGCCAGCTCATTAGGTGGTGCATTTGGGGTTGCTATTTCTGCATCCGTTTATACCGCTTTACTCCCATCAGGTACCTCTGTGGCAGCAACTGTTGGCTTATTGGTTAACGTGGGCTTTTGTATCTTATCTTTCTTAGCAATTGTCTTTATGGTACCCAAAAATGCTGGCAAATAAACTTTAATTCACTTTCTTAATAAACAACTCAAGGCTTAAAAACTTGAGTTGTTTGTTTATTGGCAAGTCATTTTTCAAGGACTAAAGCCAAAGTATCACTTTGCTCACAATTAGTTACACCTGCAACATCACCATAAACACCAATCACATTAAAACCTGCTGCTTTGACTTCGGCAACGATATGTTCTTTAGAAAAATATTGATGCCAAATATTATAAACCTTATATTGTTCTGCAAAAAATACTGCTGTTTGCTCTAAAGTAACGTATTCTGGGTAATATATACTTCTGGATAATGCGATATAAGGTTCTTCTTGCCAAAACCCACCTTCTTGTTGAATGGTCCAATTTTGGTTTTCTTCAAAAGACTGAAATTTTTTGATGCTAAACACATCTAAAATAAATCGCCCCCCAATTTTTAAACTCTGATAGATATTATTTAAAAGGATTTTTCTATTTTCTTGGGCTAAAGCACCATAATCACAATAAATCAATACGGCCAAATCATAATGATTGTTCTCTTGCCAAGATAAATAGTTTTGATACTCATAAATAATAGACAATTTATTTTTTTGTGCACATTCTTTTGCATACTCAATTGATCGAAAAGAAAAATCAATCCCTTTAACCTGATATCCTTTTTGAGCAAATCTTTGTGAATATAATCCTGGCCCGCATCCCAAATCAATTAACTGTGTGAACAAAGATGAAGGTGCAATTTGGCTGATCCAATTCACAGAAGCATCAATAAAAACACCCTTCCTACTTGCACCTTCAGAATCAGGGTCTAAATGTGCAGCCAACAATTGTTTTGAAATATGATCCTCTTGCCAAAAAGTATTATCTGCCCCCTCAAATGGCTCTGGCAAACTCAAATGGCTCATCACTTGTGCTAACATAACTTTATATCCTATTTTTCAATCAAAATGAAACCTAATTTGTCATAATTTTCTCAAGAGGCTGGTGTGAAAATAATCCTTCAGTTTTCACAACATCAATTCATTTGTTATTTTCCATCTTTTAGGTAAAATCCTCATACACAATACCATTTATACAGAAAATTAATATTTTAAGCCATGACTCAAAAAACCTATGACCCCACTCAAAAAACATTTTTAGAACGTGTATTTCATGCGCTTTGTTTTGAATGCATTGCCACATTAATCTGTGCGCCATTATTTGCATTTATTATGAATAAGTCTATTCTTAGCATGGGCATACTGACCATCATGTTTGCCTCCATCGCCATGATATGGAATATCATCTACACTTTTTTATTTGACCAAATATATAGAAAATATCAGCTTCCCAGAACTGTTCGTACCCGTTTAATTCATGCTGTTTGTTTTGAAGTTGGTTTGATTTTTATTCTGGTGCCTTTAGCAGCATGGTGGCTATCAGTTAGCCTCATTGTGGCATTTTTTATGGAAATAGGCATGATTTTATTCTTTTTGCCCTATACTGTTATCTATAACTGGATATATGACTCAACGCGTAAACATCTATGGGTGCGGAAAAATACACCTATTTCACAACACTAACCAATCATTTTCATAAAAAACGAGACAAGATCTGTCTCGTTTTTATTTACTATTATATAGAAAAATCATGCACACTCATTGCCGCAAATTTTTCTAAAAACATCATGGTTCTTTCCTGTTTTGGGCTAAAAAACAATTCATTTGGTGTCGCACATTCAATAATACGGCCTTGATCCATGAACATAACACGACTAGAAACATCTTTAGCAAAATTTAATTCATGGGTAACAATCATTGAAGTAACTTGTTCCTTTGTTACCTCCTTAATCACAGCCAACACTTCTTGTACCAACTCAGGATCAAGAGCCGAGGTTGGCTCATCCATTAAAATAACCTGTGGTTGCATAGCCAGTGAACGAGCAATTGCCACCCGTTGCTGTTGCCCACCAGACAATTGGCTAGGATAATGATCTGCTTTTTCAGCTAATCCAACCTTACTTAAATAATGCATGCTTTCTTCAAAAGCGGTTGCTTTATCTTTTTTCTGAACCGTCATTAAACCTTGTGCCACATTTTTTAAAGCAGTTAAATGTGGAAACAAATTAAATGATTGGAAGACCATACCAACATGTTTACGCAACTCATACACCGTTTTTTTTGGAAAATGAGGTGCCTCTATGAACATATCCCCAATTTTAATGGTTCCTTGCGTTGGCTTTTCCAATAAATTTAAACAACGAATCAGTGTGGATTTTCCTGAACCAGAAGGACCAATAACAGCAATCGTTTCACCTGCTTTTACATCAAAACTGATGTCTTTTAGTATGTGCTGATCACCAAAATATTTATGTAAATGATTCACTTCAATCATGATGAATGCTCCTGCTGATGTTTTGTTAATCGGCGTTCAAGCAAAATCACAACACGCTCGACAACCAAACAAATAGCCCAATACATTAAAGCAGCCACTATATAAACTTCAAAAAACTGAGAGGTTCTTGCCGCGACTATCTTAGCTTGCCCAATAATTTCTGGCACAGAAGCCACAAAGGCTAATGATGTATCTTTTAGTAACATGATGAACTGATTACCAATATTTGGCAAAGCATTAACTAAAGCTTGTGGAAAAATGATTTTTCGTAAAGCTTGAGGTGTTGTCATCCCAATAGAGTAAGCAGCTTCCATTTGTCCTTTGGGTACAGACTGAATAGCAGAACGAATGGTTTCTGATAAATAAGCACCAACATTTAAGGAAAAAGAAACATAAATAAAATAGATGGCAGGAATATCGCTGATGTACTCAGTTGCATCAAAAATTCTAAATACCAAAGGCACACCATAATAAGCTAAAAAGATCTGTACCAATAAAGGGGTACCACGCATAAAAGAAACATAAACAATAGCCAATTTACTGGCAACAGGCACTTTATAAACTCTGAGTAAAGCAACCCCTAAGCCAATTATGGAACCAAAAATAAATGCGATAAGCGCAATAGCTAAAGAAATTGGGATACCTTTAGCAATAGCAGGAATGGCACTAATCATATAGTGAACATCAAAAATATTATTCATTCTATTTTTTTTCTAAAAAAAACGGGCATATTAATATGCCCATTTATGTTTTTCCCTAAAAGATAGTGATTACTTGGTGTAATCTTGTCCAAACTGTTCTACAGACATTTTTGTTAGTGTACCATCTTCTTTCATTTTGTTAAGCACTGCATCAATTTTTTGTTGTAATGCTAAACCTTTTTCATCTTTTTTGAAAATAAATTTTGCAGGCTCTTTCGTTAAAAAATCGCCCACGATATCAATTTTGAGGTTTTGTGCTTTGGCTTTACCCTTAATAGCAATTGGATCATTGATTGTCGCAACAATACGTCCATTGGCAATGTCTTGTAACATTACATCTAAATTACCATCGTAATACACAATATTTAAAATTTTACCATGTGCATTGTTCCAGTCTTCAACAAAACGTGTATGGTTACTGCCAGCACCCATGCCAACTTTTTTCCCTTTTAGGTCTTCCAAAGTTTTAATGTTTTCAGGATTCCCTTCTTTCACAGCTATTTGAGAAACAGCATTAAAATAGCTTTGTTCTGTCAAATGATATCGTTGCTGACGCTCTGGTGTCGCCGTAATCTGATTGGCTAACATTTGAAACTTATCAGCATCTAATCCAGGAAACAGGGTATCCCAAGGCGAGGCAATAAACTCAAATTTGATGCTTGGCTCTCTTTTAGCCACTTCTTTAAGCACTTCAATATCGAACCCTGTTAACTCTCCTTTTTCATTTTTATACGAAAAAGGATCATATGTGCCTTCTGTACCTACTTTAATAACCGTACTGCCATCAGCGTTACTAACACTGTTATTATCCTGCTTTTGTGGTGAACAGGCGCTCATCACTATGCCTAATAGCCCAATATAAAAAAACTTTACCAAATTGCTCATTATTCTTTTCCCAATTATCTGCATAAAAATTTATTGTCAATTTAAAGTCAAACCGATTCAAATATAGCTATATTTTATAAATGTAAGACCTTTCATTGATATTATTAAAATTTTTCTCTATTAAGTAAAGAAATTTAAATCTAATTCCTTATTACTTTTTAATATATAAAATATATTATAAAATCAGCCTATTGAATTTACTGCTTTATTTTTTTCATTTTTTCTTGAGTTTATATTTTTTATGTTCAAGCCTTTGAGCATTATTTTGCTCACGATCACAACCTACAAGCAATAAAATCTACCGATAAAACCAACACAAAAACCTTTTTAATATAAATTCATATAATATATACCCATAAAAAAACCGACCCACTTTGCAGATATATAATAAATATACATCCAACAAATGATTAGGTCGATTTTTTACTGACTAAAAATTTATTTAGCGGCTGGTTTTTTAGCTGTAGCGGCGGCGGCTGGTTTTTCACCTAAAGGGTAAACCGCTGCTAAATCTGCATGTGGGCGAGGAATAACTTGAACAGAAATCACTTCACCGCCAACACGTTTAGCCGCAGCAACCCCTGCATCCACTGCAGCTTTACATGCTGCAACATCACCACGGATTAGCGCAGTCACCAAACCACTGCCCACTTGCTCATAACCAACCAGTTTTACCTGTGCTGATTTTACCATGGCATCAGATGCTTCAATTAGAGCAACCAAACCTTTGGTTTCGATCATTCCTAATGCTTCCATATTCACTCCTACATGTAAAATTATTACTACTTTAAGATACAACCATTATTCCAATTATCCACCTATTTGGCAATGTAATTGTGTCGCCTGCTCAACAGTTTCTTTTAACTGTATGATTTTTTCCGAAACGATGGGCACTACGCCCTTCATTTTGTATTCGTACTGTAAATGCTGGTACTTATTTTCCCCCATTCTATGGAATGGAAGCAAGTGCAATTCCTTGACCGAAGACAAACTTGCTGCAATTTTTGCAATATCTATAATTTCTTCGACCTTATCATTAAATCCTGGAATGACTGGTACCCGAATAATCAATTCGACATCTGCTTGATCAAAAAGTTTAGCATTTTCTAAAATAGGCTCATTTGGTTTGCCTGTATAACAAGTATGCTTGGTGCTATTGGCGTGTTTGATATCCATCAGCACCAAATCCAGATATGGCAATACTTTTTCAATGTTTTCCCGAGGCACAAAAGCTGCTGTTTCTATGGCTGTGTGCCAGCCTTCTTCTTTACATGCTTTTAATAACTGTGCACAAAAATCTGGTTGAGCCAACGCTTCACCACCTGATAAAGTAATTCCGCCGCCAGAGCGGCGATATTGGATGGCATCTTTTCTTAATTCTTTAATCAATTCAGGAACAGTTGCCTGATACCCTTCAAGAATTAAAGCACCACTATAACAAACCTCAACACATTGACCACATAAGGTACATTGCTCTTTATTTAATGAAAAACTTGGATTAAATGCAATGGCCTGATGAGGACATGCTTTGACACATTGGCCACATTGCATACAATCTGACTGTACAAACATCAACTGCGCTCGCCAATCCTGACTTTCTGGGTTACTGCACCACTCACAACGTAAATGACATCCTTTAAAAAACACAATGCTTCTGATACCTGGGCCATCATGAACAGAAAAGCGCTGAATGTTAAATACTGTCCCTGTCATTTGTTCAGTCATAAACACTCTCTTTTTACCGTATTTTTATATCAGATCAAAGCAGACAACCGCTGCTTTGATCTGGCTTTTGATTAAAAATGTTGTTCTGTTCTAGAGATAATATCTTCCTGAATGGCTTTATCTAAAGAAACAAAATGGGCGCTATAACCTGCTACACGTACCACCAAATTTTTGTATTTTTCAGGGTTACGTTGTGCATCAACCAACATATCACGACTGACGACATTAAACTGGACATGCATCCCTTTTTGATCAAAAAAGCTTCTCACCAATGCACTCAGATTACTTAAACCTTCTTGTCCAGCCAAAGCTGAAGGATGAAATTTTTGATTTAATAAAGTGCCATTTGAAGCAATATGATGATCTAACTTGGCAACAGAATTCATTGCTGCGGTTGGTCCATGCTGATCACGCCCAGAAACAGGAGAGACCCCTTCAGCTAATGGCTCCCCAGCTCTGCGTCCATCGGCTGTTGCACCACACACCTGCCCCATAGGCACATTGGCAGAAACTGGGTATAAACCTGGCTGAAAACGACCACCACGAGGGTTTGCGTAGCGTTGTACCTCTTTACAATAAATCAGTGCGGCTTCTCGGGCAACATCATCTACCTCATCCAAATCATTACCAAATTTTGGTGCGCCATTAATGAGCATTTGACGAATATATTCACCTTCATTTGCTGAGGTTTGCACCTGTGTAGGGGCACTGCCTTTTTGATCGGTTCGAGACAAAACTTCTTTGATGACCGCTTCAACCAATTGTGCTACGGCTGGGTCACTCATACCTATATTGGTATTGTTAAATGCAGGAATGCTTTGAGAAGTTGTCATGCTTGTACCAAAATTACTGTCTAAAGCTGTTTTTAATTGAGCTAAAGTAAGTTTTTTCTGTTCAAACACTAAGGTGCGAATCGCCATCAGCGCATCCCCCACATTTGCAACACCCACTCCTTGAGGCCCAGTAAAATTATAGTGTGCGCCACCTTCTTGTACGGTTTTACCCTGAGCAATACAATCATCAACCATACAAGATAAAAATGGTAACGGCGCGCGCTCACTATGGGCTACATCAACAGAATTATCGGCATTCACCAATAATTTAACAAAGTATTCCATTTGTATTCGATAGGCATCTTCAAGTGATTGATAATTTTCAAATGAAGTTAATTCACCTGTTTGTAAGCCCACTTTAATGCCATTATTGAAGCCATTATTCATGGTTAATTCCAACACTTTAACCATATTAAAGAACGCGGCATCGTGCCAGCCTTCAGTTTTGCCGCCAACTTGTGGCTCCACACAACCAATAATACAATAGTCACGTGCATCAGCCATGGACACTCCTCTGTTTTCCAAAGCAGGGACAATAACCTCATCACTATAGTAAGCTGGCATCCCTAAACCAACACGGGAAACCATTGCTGCTTTTTCTAATAGCGACTCAGGTGTTTTATTCCAGACACGAATTGAAATTGAAGGCTGTGGTAACTTGGTATGTTCTGATGCCGTTAAACAAGCATAAGATAAGGGATTGGTCGCATCACGGCCATCTTTACATTGCCCACCAACAATAAGGTTCTGAAACATCGGATAGCCACCAAAACCTTTGGTCGAGGCTTCATCTCTAACTTTATTGACATCATTTAGTTTTACCCACAAACAATCAAGCAACTCTTGTGCATCTTCTTCGGTTAAAGAACCATTGATGACACATTTTTCGTAATATGGATACATATATTGGTCAAAACGCCCAGGAGAGACCGAATGACCATTAGACTCAATTTGAATCGCAGCTTGCACAAACCAAAATGATTGCAATGCTTCATGAAATGTTCTGGCAGGTTGTTCTGGCACATGTTCACAATGCTTGGCAATTTGTAATAATTCTTCTTTTCGTTTTGTACTGGTTGCTATTTGTGCTTGGCTACGCGCTAAAGCTGCAAAACGTTTTGCATAAGTAATAACGGCATTCGCAGATATAATCACAGCCTCATAAAAGTGCGATTTCTTAACTGCTTGAGGGTCGCCTTTATCTAAAGCGATTAATTGTTGTGCAGCTTCTTCAATAATGCCTTTAAAACCTTTTTGTAGCACTTTACGGTAATCTACACTGATATGCCCTACACCATTAAAATAATAGTTTCCTACAGTAAATACGCCAGCATCCATTGCCGTAATGGTTTCTGGATACATATATTCAGTCGCAAGTTCTTGTGTGGTTTTGCCATCCCAATATCTAAAAGCTTCACTTAATTTTTGTTTCGTGTCAGATGAAATTTTGAATATATCTCCAGAGCGTTTTTCCAGTTTATCAAACTCATCTTCTAACCACTTATTTGAAAACTCTGGGAAAATCTGTGCGCCACGAGGTGTTGTTGTTAGATTCCCAACAATCAATTCATTTGGTCGAATCACTATATTCATTTCATTCATGATTTTTTCAAAGGCACGTGCACGTCGAATAACCATAGGTTGGTTTTCAGTTTGCTTGTAAGAAGCCGTGATTAAGCACGCACGTTCTGATTCTATTTGGGGGTGATCTTTGTATAATTCATCAATAAGCCCCTGAATCCTACTACTTACTTTTATTTCTGCATTATTCATCATATCCAGCGCTCCTTAAATTCAAATTCGTTATTGACTTAAATACAAAGCAAAATCCAAATAAACAACCAAAAGTTCCACATAAAGAACATATGTTCTAAAACAATCAAACAAATTATAAGGTATTCTTCAGTCATTTATTTGTACTAGGTCAAGTTATGAAGAAAAGAACAATAAATATTATCCATATATACAAATAACTATGTTTATAATTTAATCAGCAAAGATAAAAGATAAAGGCAATCAAATAATTTGATTGCCTTTTCTTATAACCATCTATTTACCAGAAAATTTGAGGTGAGAATATTTGTATATTATATTAATATGTTCTTAATATAAAAATATTCCATAATAAACTTTTACTCCTAATGAAAATTTAAATAAAAATTAATAAAACATGATTTTGATCAATTTTTCTCCAAAATAAAAATGACAAAACCAACTTCAAGAAACGTTACCTTGAAAAAATAAAAATGCAGTGCTAGTATTTCTACGAACAATGAAGCGTTTTTTATTAAAATTTAGAGAATATGTGTCTTTAATGTCATAAAAAAGAAATATGTCGCAGACAAAACACATACAATCACATATTTAAAGAGTGTTACAATTATTATGATGCCAATATCAACCTCTGTGCCTGCATTAGACAAGGTTATAAAAATACTTGACTTTCTTACGTTACAACCAGGATCAACATTTAGCCATATTTATCAAGGAACCTCTTTACCCAAAAGCAGCACATCCTCTTTGTTATCAAGTATGGTCAAACATGGTTTATTACGTCAAGAAAACGATAAATTTTACCTAGGTTTAAAATTATATGAACTGGGTAATCATGCACTTGAAAAATTTGACATCAAAACATTGGCCATTCCCGCTTTAACCAGACTTCGTGATGAAACCCACTTAACCTGCCACCTTGGTGTATTAGAGGGTACAGCTGCTATTTATCTGGCAAAATTAGAAAGCCCTGAAGCTATTGTTGTCAGAAGTTGGATTGGTAAAAAATTATCTTTATACAGTTCAGGTTTGGGTAAAGCATTGATGGCATGGTTACCAGAAACTGAAATTGACCTATTATTAGAAGGTGAAAAATTTATTACTCATACTTCTACAACAATTAGCAATAAAGAAGACCTTAAAAAGGAACTCAGGCAAATTCATGATCGAGGCTGGTCATATGATAATGAAGAAGACAGCATTGGGGTAAGATGTATTGCCGCACCTATTTTTAATAAACAACAAAAAGCCATTGCTGCCATCAGTGTGTCTGGTGTCACATTTCAAGTACCCGAAGAAAAACACTCTTGGCTTGCCCAACTGGTTCAGCAAGCAGCACAATCTGTGTCAGATGCATTAAAATAAATCATAAAGCCAAGACAAAAATTATCTTGGCTTTATAATTAAACGGACTTATCTTTATTTTATTGAATGATTAAAAGACCCAATTAAAATAAACTTTAGCACCATGATCCTGAGTGTCAGCACCAATTTGACCATTATACATTAATCCTATATTCGTGTTCTTGCTTAAACTTGCCTCCATACCAAACTCAAGGGCGGCCGTGTTCTTTTCAATGGGGGTTCCTTTAACCTCAAATCCTTTACCGCCACTTTGGAAACTTAAATTCGCAATCGTATCCTTTTGATTAAATGCGTGGCGCCAACCTGCCTTCGCCCATACTTTGGCTGGCTGACCTTTGCCTAGCTCAAATTGATGCGTCGCTTTTGTGCCTATAGTCGAGAAGAATATATCACTCTTATCTGAGTCACTCATCAGTTTTGCTATGCCACCTTTTTCAGTAAAACCATCTGTTTTTAAGTGAACATAAGCACCACTGACAAACGGTTCTAATTCGGTGGTTTTGCCTACTTGGAATTTATAGCTGCCTTCAGCAAAAACCTGTGTGGTTTGTGCATCGTAATTGGCGGTGACTCTGTCTTTTAAGCCAGGAAACTCAATGTTTCGGGTCGTGGAGAAGTCATGCCAGCTATGACCTGCACCCAATCGAACAGAAGCATTACCCCATTGTCCTTGTGTGTACACACCTATATGGGCGTCATCTCTATCTGCATTTGAGTGTCTGTTGTCTACATCAAGCTCCGCTCTACTGTAACCGCCCATAAAGCCTACTTGCCATTGTTCTCCTAACTGTTTGTCTGCTCCTAGGAAGAAACCACCTATATCTCGTTTTAAATCTGCTGCATTATCATTGCCTTTAAACTTACCCCATGAGCCAAAGGTGTGAACCCAAACACCATTACTGCTGCTTTGTAAGCGTTTATTGATGGCTTCTCTTAAGAAACGACTGTCCTCCAGTAATGCTCCTTTAGCTGAAGCATGGATTTCTCCTGACAACTGATCAAAGGCATTTTTTGCATCTTCTATGGTTTGTTGTGAGGTGATCAGGTCATAAATATCGCCATCACCTTGTTCTTCAATATCTTTACCTACAGAACATTGGTTATCTGTCATGCCCTCAGTACAAAAGCCAACACTATTGCGAGTGACGACTAAGTAAACATTTTGAGGATCATAGTCATGGGTTAAGTTCACAAAGGCCAGCTTTTGTACCCCATCAAATTGACCAATAACACTGCCTGTTGCTTCTAGGATTTTCCAACGGCTGCCTTCGGTATAAAGGGTAAAATCACCTGAGGCAACGGGTTTAATGGTGCCACCATTTAAATAAGCATCACCATTAACCAAAATAACATCGGCTACATAAGGTGAGGCTAATGAAGTATCGGTTGTGATATTGGTGGTATAAGTGGAACCTGCTTGAGTAGTCAAGTCACCATCAATGGTGAGGGTTGCTGGAGCAGAAGAGCCATATTCTCCCGGAGCGATATTGCCTCCACTGTGTAATGTGGTGCTGCCCACAGAGCCGATACCTGCTAAAGTGCCTTGAGAAGACACAGAAACGGTTCCACCTAAGGTGCTGTTGGCAACAAAGGTGCCCCCAACAATATCGGTTTTACCTGAAAAGTTTGTTTGATCGGTATTAAATAGGGTGACCCCGTTGATGTTTTTAATGGTGCCTTGACCAGCAGTGCTGCTCACCAGCTCTGTATCAAAGCTGTAGTTACCTGTTTGATCGGTATGATTGAATACGACAGAACCTTGTCCTGCACCAAAGATAACAGACTTAGCCTCTAAAGTGCCTACCGCTTGGGCTGCTTGTCCTTCCGCTGCGCCAATGGTTAAAATACCTTTAGAACCTGCTTCATCAGCAAGGTATAAATCGCCTAAACCACCTTGAAAATTGGTTAAGTCCATATAATTTGATGAATTCACTGGATCATAGTGGTCTACTATTTCACCTTTACCAATAGCAACCAAACCACCATTATTAATGGTTAAATATCCTTCACCAGATACACCAACGTGCAGTTTACCTACTTCTGTAGACCCCATCTGGTCATAACCACCTTTACCCATCACCCACCATTTTGAATCATTGCCAGAGACAAGAATACTCCCTATACCTCCATCCACACCAAGCCGTGAAACAGTATCTGAAAGCCCATATGAGTGTTCAAATGTTTGAAACATGCCACCATCTAAGATGTTGATATAACCAGACCCACCATTGTTACCCAAAATCATACCAGCACTAAAAGTTGCTCTACTAATATCACCTTGGGCCGAATGCCCAGATATATTAATAACCCCCTGACCACCAGCATCACCTATTATGGCACCAATCTCACCGGAGGAATTATAAAGGCTAGAAGAAATTTTACCGCCGGCTAAAACATTAACTGTACCAACACTATTGGCTCCAGAACCAACA
Organism: Neisseria sp. Ec49-e6-T10; assembly: GCF_051132615.1. Lineage (GTDB taxonomy): Bacteria > Pseudomonadota > Gammaproteobacteria > Burkholderiales > Neisseriaceae. Next base: position 3,165,355 of record NZ_CP152375.1, read on the forward strand.
AGTAATGATTCTGTGCCATTGTCTTCATATCGCTGTCCATTAAAAGCAATACCACCGCCATCGATATTAACTGTTGCTACCCCTCCATTAATACCAATAGCAGCACCATTGTCTGCGACAACGTACCCTTTTTGCATATTTTGATTTTCTATTGACTTACCAGAACCTAATATATTTACCGTACCAACACTACCTGCACCATCTCCAATAACAAATGGTGACATATTATGGATAAAAAGATCTAAACGACCTCCTGCAGGATTACGCATGTCAATATCAAGTTGCCCCGCTCCTCCATCTACACCAATTGTAAATTTCTCAGAACTAATAGCTAACTGACCGGTCAGAGAAGGATCTATCTTAAAAACAAGGTGCCCTGTATTATCTTGCCCCTTTCCCACAGAAAGAGATTTGTTCTCGAATAAACCAGTATATTCATCAAAAACTACAACAGGTGCATTTGCCGCATTATTTGTATTAATAATAACGTCATCGTTGTAATCAGGTAAGCCTTCACTCCAGTTATTGTCATTAGAAACATCACTGTCTTCTGAACCCAACCAAAAATTATCTGATGCTGCAACTGGTGTTGCCGCGAACGCTAAAGCACTTAATACAGCGGACAAATTATTCTTTAATGAGAATTTTTTCACATATTGTTTATTCGTTACCACAATTTAAACCCTTACATTTTTCTTGATGTTTTATAATAAAGCTCAAATATTCTATTACTGAGTCTTCTTAGAAAAACTTAAAAAATATTATCTATTAAAACTAAAATAATTACTTCTTCATAAAAAAACAACACTCAACAGATAAAACCACCTGATAAAAACTGAATTTATTTAATTTAGATTAAATAAAAATAAAAAGATGTAGATAAGAATATAACTTAATATTGATTTATAAGATATAAATAACTATCACTTAAGGAAATGGAAATTACTTCCATAAAAAATATTTAACTTAAAAAATATTCTAATAAAATATTACATTTATTTAAAATAAATTGTTTTTGAACGAGATTAAAAGAAACAACGTCTATTTGAGGAAAATGCTGATTAGAAGATAAAGCCCAAGCATAGTCGCTGTTTACATGGCTTATTGAATATATTGATGTGTGTTCCTGAAATTTAATTTTATTCGTTTCCGGAATAATCTGAATTTCCTTCATTTGCCAAACACTTAACGATTTTAATTTGAGAATAGATTCTCTAATTGTCCATAATCGCCAAAAATATGGTAGTTGCTCTGATGCTGTAAGTGTATCTAAATAAAGACACTCTTGCGTACCAAAACTGTGCTTTGCCAATTGTAAAAATTTAGGGCGATTTTGAACAACTTCTAAATCTAAACCAATCGTCCCAGAAAAAGACAATGCAACCATAATTAAATGACCACTATGGCTAATATTAAAAGATGGTAAAGTTGGGTCTACAAAACTGGGCTTACCATTTAAACCAAGACAGATCTCAGGCAAAACTTCGACATGAGCAAACTGATGCAACAATTCACTGAGCAACCAACGCCCACTTAAAAATTGCAAACGTCTTTTTTCCGAAGCAAACTGATTGGCAGTATTTACTATTGTTTGATCTAACCTATGGGTAACAACAGAAACATCAGGTATCTGAGATAGATCAAAAATGGTTAAAATGGTTTTTTGAGGTAACATATAAATTTTCTAAATACCATGATTTAGTTTAATTAAATATCATTATGTTTATGAATATCTGTTGAAAAAGCCTGCTCTTTTTGGTCTTCTAAAGCCTTTAGCCTGCCAGATAAAGCTTTATGAATATTTCTAAAAGCATCACTGCCTAAAGTGAGCCGAATAGGCGCTTGATCTTGTTCTGTCACTGAAATCATGGCATCAACTACTTTATGAGCATTGCCAACATTAGGAAACTTACCCATCGCAATTAATCGACGGTAATTACCTACTGTCGTCTTTTGATACTCTGGATGTAAGGTTTCAGATAAAACCGCATTATCATCAAATAAAGTAGCTGTTCGACCAGGTTCTATAATGGTCACTTTAATATTAAACATAACCAGTTCTCTTGCCAACGATTCGCAAAACCCTTCTACACCCCATTTACTGGCATGATAAGCCGTTAACGCGGGATAAGAAATCTGCCCAGCCTCACTGGAAACTTGCACAATATGCCCTTTTCGCTGTGCTCTAAAATAGGGTACAAACGCTTTTATTAAGAAAATAGGCCCAAGTAAATTTGTGCTAATCTGTTGTTGAATTTGTGTTTCATTAAGCTCCTCTAGAGCCCCCAAAAGCACATAACCTGCATTACTGACCAAAACATCTATTTGTGGCAAAACCGTAAAAACCTGTTTTACTACTTTTTCTATCTCATCAAAAGAGCTGGTTAAATCTAACTCAAAAATATGCAATCGCTGTTGATGTTTTTCTTTTAATAAATCAATTGCTTTTCGATCACTGGTTTTTCTAATCGTTACAGCAACTTGGTCACCTCGTTGCAATAATTTTTCAGTCATTATCAAACCAAAACCACTACTGGCTCCGGTAATAAACCATGTTTTATGCATTATTTACCTCTAAGAACTGTATTTGTCACGTAAGATTACTTTTACTGGTTGACCACCAGCTCTTAACATTTGTGATTTCCAATGAAAAGAAGCAGGCTCATTTGAGCTTACCTCAAACCGTGCTAAGGCAAGAAAAGTGGCTAAAAAACCAGTCAACTCAACTAAGGCAAAATGCTTACCACCACACACTCTTGGGCCAAAACTAAAAGCAGTACTGATGCCAGAACCTGTTCGGGTATGAGGTGCCTGCATCGCTTCGGCTAGATTTAAATGCCATGGGTCTGAATGTAATTTTTGATCATGTTGAATACCAATAAAAGAAACCAATACATTTTGATTAGCTAGTATTGACTGATCCCCTATTTTATCCTCACCTATGGCTAAACGAGCAATAATGGGCGTTGGTGGATATAACCGTAAGGCTTCTGAAATAAAGGCTGTCAATAAATCAAATTTCGATAAATGAGCCCAATCAAACTGTCCTTGCTGATAAAAAGACAATGCTTCTTGACTTAATTGGTCTTGAATATCAGGATATTGCGCCAATAAAGAACATGCCCATCCTACTGTTGCGGCTGTCGTTTCTGCACCTGCAGCAAAAAAAGTCAATAACTCATGCTCTAGAACAATATCTGATTGAGGGTCTTTATCTGCAGCCAATAATCCTTTAACCATTTCATTTGCAGGAAAATCGGCTGACCTGAACTGTTTAAAATCAGATAAAACCTGACGACGCAAGGCAGGTAACAATGTCAATTTTTCTTTGAACAATGAACCAGTTTGCCCTTGTGGCACAAATGAATACTCTGAACCATATTCCATTAATTGTGCCAAGTGGCTCATATTGATTTGGGTATCCGAAAATTTTACATCAAAAAAATTTTCAATCAATACGGATACAGCCATTTCACGCAAGACATCATCACTGATGGTTTGTTTACCGTTGGCACTGTCCTTGGCTAATTGTGCTATAGCCAACTTAGCATAATCACAGGCTAATTGACAGGTACGTTCACGATCAAACTTAGTGAAATAATACTGGGTTAATACTTGACGAATTTTCCAAGCTTGTCCATCCTCAGAAAAACGTGATGCACCCAAAGCTTGACGAAACCAAGCCATATTTTTATGATAATTTGCTGCATTTCGCCTCAACACCCAATCAGCATCCTGCATATGCTGAATGACCAAAACACAAACACCATTTAACTGTAAATTGAAATTTTTGCCGTTGTGTTCCTTTGCCATCTGGTATAAATGGTTACAAATTTCGGTTGAACGATTCATTGATTTTGTTCCAGAATCCGAGCCAAATCTTTTACACAGGTAAGCTCCAATAAATCCATTGGGTCGACTTCTTTACCAATGGCTTTTTCAATTTCCATAACAATCATTTCAAAGGTTAAACTATCCAACTCTTGGACAGAATGAATGGTTGCATCATCATCAATTTTTTCTACTGGAATAAACAAACATCCAGATAAAATTTCTTTGGCTTGTTGTAGGTAATGATTCATTTGTTATCCTAAGTTAAATGTCTTTATTTAAAGTACTACTAAAAGTATCGCTTAAATACCTTTTTTTTGCTTCTGTTCGTGACAACTTCCCAGAAGAAGTAAAAGGTAAGCTATGAGCAGGAATAAATTGTACGACGGATTTTATAGCAAAAGCTTGCATCACAATGGTTTGGATATCTTCACTGAACTGATTTAATTTTGTCTGATCTGATGTTCTACTTTGCACCAGAATAACCACTTTATCATCTTCATTATTTGGTTGTTCTACAGAGAAAACCGCGATATCTTGTTGCCGCAACTCTTGTATGCTTTGACTCAATAGCCATTCAATATCCTGAGCCCAAATATTACGACCGTGAATTATCATTAAATCTTTTTCTCGGCCTGTAATAAAAAGTTGATTTTGATAACGATAACCCAAATCACCTGTTTTCATAAATCCATTATCCAATACCTCGGCACAACTATGATCAACATATTCATTAATGATGCTAGGCCCCTTTATCCAAATAGAACCAATCTGCTTTTCTAAAACGAGTTGCTGCTGTTCATCCAAGATCAAATAATCATAATCAGGCAAAACACGGCCACAAGAAACAACTTCTCCTGTATCTATTTTATCGATCAATAATGGCTGACTTTGATCACGCATGGTAATAGCCAATACTGCCTCTGCCATACCATAACTTGGTAAAAATGCTTGTTGATTGAACCCCATGGATTCAAATTTTTGAGCAAATGATCGCAAAATACTGGGCTTAATTTTCTCAGCACCAATTCCTGCAATGCGAAGATTAGATAAATCAACTATTTGATCTTGTTTGAAACGTTTTGTCACCAATTCATAAGCAAACCCTGGTGCATATGTAATGGTGGACAATTGCTTAGACATCAACTCCAACCATAAGCTTGGCCGTCTAGCAAAAGACGTTGGTGCTAAATAATCAACACTACGCTGAGCAGCAACTGAAGCCAAAATAAACCCAACCAAGCCCATATCATGATAAAAAGGCAACCATGAAAAAGCCCTATCAGTTGGTTGTAGCTTCATGCCCTCTTTTAAAATAGCTTGGATATTCGCCATAAGCGCTTGTTGAGAAACCTCAATGCCTTTAGGCTGTGCGGTTGAACCAGAAGAAAACTGAATATAAGCAGTTGAGTAATCGATATAATTTTTAACGCCGACCACATGAGTAAGTTGTTGGATTAAATCCTCAAATATCAATATTTTAATCTGAGTACCATATACAGCCTGCTCAATACAAGCCTTGATTGTTATAGGGCTAATAATGGCTTCAGGCATCGCTATTAAAGCGAGGCTTTTTAGTTTTTCCTCATAAGCCTCTTTACCCCCTAAATAAATAGTAAAAGGAAATGGACAGGGAATAGCGCCAATATATTGGCAAGCAAAAAAAATAATTAAAAATTCTGGGCCTGTTTGCCCAATGATGCCTAATTTACTACCTTCTTTAAAACCGTAATTTTTAAGCAATTGAGCCATTTTCAAAGCTTGTTCGCGTAACTGCTGGTAAGTCAACGTATGCGTCAAAACACCTGTTGATTGGTAAAAATTAACCCCTGTTTTGCCTTGTGCAGCATAATCTAAAGCCCTAGATAATGATGAAAAATCTCCTAAAACCAAAGGTAATCGTTCATTTTGGGTCACAGTTGCTAATAATTGACTCATACTTATTTTCAAAAACCATTTAAGTTTTATTTTTAGAAATTATTTCGGAAAATAACGGCTCTTTAAATGAAGCAAACACCATGACATCCATACGTTCCCCTGCAACAGACAAACATTCTTTTCTTAACCTTGCTTCGAACACAAAACGGGTATTATTAATAAAGTTAAACAGCATTTTTCTGTTTTTTGCGATGACCCTTGCTGTTATTTTGTCGATATCTCGGTAGGTATAAAAATGATCCAATAAGGCATCAATGGTTGCCCAAAGCACCCCTCTACCTTGATATTCTGGTTCTCCTATCCCTGTTGTGATATTGCCCACTTTATGGGCTAAACCAATATCTAAAGTATAAAACCCTACCAACAAACCGTTTGTTTGATCAAAAATACCAATCAGATAATTATTTAAATTATTAAAACTTTGTACAAAAGCCTGTAGTTGTTCAAAAGAAAAATGAACGTGTGCTAAATTTAACCCTTCCATCATTTTTGGGTCATTTAACCATGTTAAAAAACGATCGGACACATCTTGAACAGTCAAACTACGCAAAATATAACCATTCGTTTCAATATGTATGGGCATGCCCACATTAGTTCTGGCTTGAGAAGCTGTTGATTGACTCACAAAAATTCCTTTTTATCAAACCCAATTGATTCAAATTTATAAGAATCAAATCTATTTTCAACAAAATAAAAAAATGAATTTTAACATTTAAAATCAAATACACCCACTGTTTATTTGAAAATAATTGGGTTATACATCTTCGCTCAGAAGCCTGAATTAGGTTGTGTTAAAAATATAAGCTCTTCTGGTGTTGATTGGCGAGCTAAAATTTCATTCCTATGGGGGTAACGCCCGAAACGGTCAATAATGTGTTTATGGCGTAGCTCATAGTCCAATGTTTCAGGCATATCCAACTCTTCAAACAAAGAAACGGCATGAGTATGAATGAGCTTTGATTCTGAATGCATATAAGGCATATATAAAAAACGGCGTTTTTCCACATCAAGCTGTTTTGCTAAACCAAGAAAAACAGCTTCTTGTGCCAAAGCTAAAGCCATAGGATCTTGTGCAAATGCACGAGCATCATTTCGATATATGTTACGAGAAAACTGATCTAAAATAATGACTTCAGCCAAACGGCCAATCATACTTTCGCGCCAATGAGCAAGCTCTCCCTTGATAACCATAAGGAGCCAAGACTCAAAACGCTCTTTAATGAGTGCATCAAAATCATCATCTTTTTTAAACCATAACTCATGATCAATTTCGTCAAACCAAAAATGTACGATATCTTGTGCTTCCATATAAATTCCTTTATAACCTATTCTATTTATTGATTTTTACACTCATTGCATTTTGCCGACTGGCCCACTCTAAAATCAGTTTTTTAAATTTTAATGCTTGTGCAGACAAGAACTTGCCTCGACGTTGAATCAAACCATAATTACGCATGGGAAAATAATGATCCATAGGAACAGCCTTAATGGTTTCATCATTTAGCTGACACGCTTCGGTTAAAATAGAAATCCCCATTCCGGCAGAAACATAACGTTTCACGGCCTCACTACTGGAGGCAATTAATTTTATTGGGCATTCTAACTGATGTTTTTGAAAAATCACTTGAACAACACGCCATGTATAGGAATACTCAGGCGGTAAAATCAACCCATAAGCAGCAATATCACTTAATTGAATGTTCTGTTCAGGAATTTGGGTCAATGGGTGTTGTACAGGCATAATCAACATGGGCGAAAAACTGTAAATGGGTTGATAGACAAGCTCATTATGTTCTTCAAATAAACTGCCTATGGCAAAATCAGCATCATCTGATAATAAAATCTGAGGAATATTTTTCACAATAGTCGATTGAGTGATGACACGAATAGAAGGATATTGCGCACAAAATTCTTTTAAAATTTCTGGCAACAAACTCAATAATACAGCTTCTCCCCCTACAATGGTTAAATCACCATAACTTAAATCATCACGTGTATTTAAAAAACTTTCAGGCAAGTTTTGAATACTGTCCACAACAGGTTTAGCCATCTCATACAAACGGGCTCCATCCGGTGTAATTTGAATTTTTGGCCCTTTTCTTTCAAACAAAATCGTATTCAAATGTTTTTCTAAAGTCTGAATCTGTAAGGATAATGCGGGCTGGCTCGTGCCGAGCTCTAATGCCGCATTAGAAAAGCTACCACTGTCTACGACTTCACAAAAAGCCTTTAATGTTTTGAAAAACTGTCCCCGATAGAATGATGATTTATCCATATAATTACCTTTTATTGTTGTCTTGTCGTAAAGAGCGATAATTCAATTTGTATAGGATTTCGATCGTAAGATCGTATTCAGGCTAAACCATTATTTCCCTTTGTGACGGATTTAAAAGGCAAATAATAGCGATTGACGAAAGAATACCAGAAGCAATAAACATTTCCAAATTTCCTCTAACTGGAAAGATTAGCTTATTTTCTTTGCGAACGCCTAATAAACAAGCAAAAGTAATATATATGCTCATAGCTCGCCGATTTGAAAGTCAAACATACCAATTTTTTAAGAAAAAAAGTAAATTTTGGGGCTTAAGTGACACGTTTCGTGTGTTAATACAAAGTAATTATTGTACTATAGATAAGTAAATTAAATGAGATTTCAAAAATGTACATAATATTATTGGTGCTTACTTTTTTATTTTTCATGCTTGTTTTGATTATTTTTAAAGATAAAGACAAAAAAATCATCAACAGACGGCTTAAAAATGCCTCAAGTAATGAACAATTAGGTTTTGAAAGATCATTTTATGCAATATTATTGGGTTTCTTTAATAATGACCGATCTAAGGCAGATCCTTATTTAGAAAATGAATATTTAATGAATTCAAATCTAAGCTGTGATGACGAAGCTGCTTTAAGTGCTTTGAAACGCTTAGGATTAATAAAAATGAAAGGAGATGAAGTGTTTTGGACAGGGACATATAAAGACTTTGTCAGCACAAATGAAAATATACGAAAAGAAGAAATTATCTAAAAGCCACTTAAAATAAAAAGAATCATTTTAAAAACAATTTATTATTTATCAGAACCAAATCTTTTAACAACAAATAAACCCAACTTGTTTTTTATAAAACTCTTGATATCTACCACAGTATCTTATCTCTTTTTATTATTAATTTTTAGTATGATTTAAATACCAATCATAAATTAATAATATCTTGCAGTCATGTTCAACCGGGCGTAGCATAAAAAATGCAATAGTCAAACGGGAGAAATAGAAAAATGTCCATCACAATTACTGAAAAAATGACTCAGGATGCCCAGCGTCTCTTAACCCCAGAAGCACTTAATCTCATAGAACAATTAGAAATTAAATTTGGGGAACGTCGTAGGGCACTTATGCAACAACGCCAAGACAGACAAGTGCTTTTAGACCAAGGTGAACAATTAGATTTTTTACAAGAAACCCAGTCTGTACGTGAAGGCAACTGGCAAGTCACCAGTATCCCTGCCGATATTCAGGATAGACGAGTAGAAATTACTGGCCCTGTTGATCGAAAAATGATGATCAACGCATTAAATTCTGGTGCAAAAGTATTTATGGCTGATCTTGAAGATGCGCATAGCCCTACTTGGGAGGCAACCATTCAAGGGCAAATTAATTTACAAGATGCCATTGCTAACAATTTAAGTTATGTTAGCCCAGAAGGCAAATCTTACCAAGTCAATGAAGAACATGCTGTATTGATGGTTCGGGTGCGTGGGCTTCATATGGAAGAAAAACACGTATTATTAAATGAACAACGTATCAGTGGTAGCTTTTTTGATTTTGGCTTATTTTTAGCCAACAACCATCAAAACGCACAAAAAAACAATAAAGGTTTGTACTTTTACTTGCCTAAAATGGAACATTATCAAGAGGCACGTTTATGGGCAGAAGTATTTAGTTTTGCAGAAGAACAACTCAATATCCCTCATGGTACGTTACGATGTACGGTGCTGATTGAAACCATTTGTGCTGCATTTCAAATGGATGAAATTCTGTATGAATTAAAAGACTATATTATCGGTTTAAATGCAGGGCGTTGGGACTATATTTTCAACTTTATTAAACGGTTCAAAAAACAGGCTAATAAAGTATTACCAGATCGCGCTCAAGTCACCATGATGACCCACTTTTTAAGAAGTTATTCGCAATTGTTGATTCAGACCTGTCATAAGCGTGGTGCTCATGCTATGGGTGGAATGGCAGCTCAAATTCCAATTAAAAATGATCCCGAAGCTAATGTGCAAGCAGAAGAAAAAGTCCGCAATGACAAGCTACGTGAAGTGACTGATGGTCATGATGGCACTTGGGTTGCGCACCCTGCTCTGGTCCCCATCGCACAAGCAGTTTTTGATGAATATATGCCTGAAGCGAACCAAATCAACAAACAACGGGCACATCTTGAACTAACGGCCACCGATTTATTAACTGTACCTGCTGGCACCATTACGCCTGAAGGGCTCAGTATCAATGTCAGCGCAGCTTTACGCTATATTATGGCTTGGCTACAAGGACGCGGAGCTGTACCAATTTTCAACTTAATGGAAGATGCGGCTACAGCAGAAATTTCTCGTGCTCAATTATGGCAATGGGTCAGAATACCTAATTTAAAAAGTACCGATGGTGAGTGTATTACGCTAGACAGAGTGCAACAACTTATTTTAAAAGAGGTAGAGCACCTAAAAACGCTCACCACATCAAATGAACATTCAAGTTTACAACAAGCAGCACAAATACTGTCACAACTGGTCAGCCAAGAAGTTTTCGAAGAATTTTTAACCACACCAGCTTATGAGCTTATTTAATCTTTAAATTGGTGTTTTTAAAACACAACCACCCAAATAATAAGTCTACAAAGGAGAATCAGCATGAACAAACAAGTTGAAGCAATCAAAAAAGACTGGGCAGAAAATTTAAGATGGCAAGGCATTACCCGCCCTTATTCGGCAGAAGATGTGGTTCGTTTACGTGGCAGCGTCACCATTGAACATACTTTAGCAACACGAGGCGCTGAAAAATTTTGGGCGCTATTAAATGGTGCGTCAAAAAAAGGTTATGTTAATTCTATGGGCGCATTAACTGGTGGCCAAGCAATGCAACAAGCTAAGGCAGGTATTGAAGCAATTTATCTATCTGGCTGGCAAGTAGCAGCAGATGCGAACACATCAGAAACCATGTACCCTGACCAGTCATTATATGCTTATAACTCTGTCCCAGAAGTGGTTCGTCGCATCAATAATGCCTTCAAACGTGCCGATGAGATTCAATGGAAGGCATTATGTGATGGCAAAATGAAAGAATCTGAAGCAAAAGATTATTTCTTACCGATTATTGCTGATGCTGAAGCAGGGTTTGGTGGGGTATTAAATGCCTATGAATTGATGAAAAATATGATCAGTAATGGGGCTGCTGGGGTGCATTTTGAAGACCAGTTGTCTGCTGTAAAAAAATGTGGTCATATGGGTGGAAAGGTCATTGTACCCACACAAGAAGCCATTCAAAAGTTGGTTGCTGCACGCCTAGCGGCTGATGTAATGGGAGTGCCTACTGTGCTATTGGCTAGAACAGATGCCAATGCAGCCGACTTACTGACATCCGATGCGGACCCTTATGATCAACCTTTTGTTATTGGCGAGCGCACACCAGAAGGTTTTTATAAAACACGTGCAGGCATTGATCAAGCTATTGCCCGAGGTTTGGCTTACGCACCTTATGCTGACTTATTATGGTGTGAAACTGCTACGCCTGATTTAGCAGAAGCACGTAAATTTGCCGAAGCAATCCATGCCAAGTTCCCCAATAAACTATTGGCTTACAATTGTTCTCCGTCCTTTAACTGGAAGAAAAATTTGGATGACAAAACAATTGCCAACTTCCAACAAGAACTATCTGATATGGGCTACAGATACCAATTCATCACTTTGGCTGGTATTCACAATATGTGGTACAACATGTTTGATCTGGCTTACCACTATGCTCGTGGAGAAGGTATGAAACATTATGTTGAAAAAGTACAAGAACCTGAATTTGCTGCGGCACAACGAGGTTATACTTTTGTTGCGCATCAACAAGAAGTAGGTGCTGGTTACTTTGATGATGTCACAACCGTTATTCAAGGCGGTGAATCCTCTGTTACCGCACTTAAAGGCTCAACAGAAGCTATGCAGTTTTAACTTAAAATAATAAATTTAAGCTGAGTTATTTAATTGTTGCTTGAATAACTCAGCTTTATTTGCTTACAATAACTGCTAACATTATCCAATAATTATTTGTCCTACCAAGTTCTAAAAATCAATACTTACTATAAAATCTGCTTTTGGGAGAAAAGCTTATGGAACTTAAGGCGCAACAGTTGGCTCAACTCATATTAGAAGGGTTCAACCGCCATTTTAAAATTTTTACTGAATACAATAAAAAAGCCGCATTATACTTTGCTCAATCTCGTTTTCAAGAAGCTAATGAAGCAGCAAAATATCAGGTAGGTTTATACGATGTACGTGTCAATGAATGTGTCGAAAAAATCAAAGAAACATGTCAAATAACGCAATTAGACAAACCGCTTTGGCAAAAAGTCAAAATTGCTTATATGCATAAACTGTATGAGCATTTACAACCTGAATTGGCTGAAAGTTTTTATAATTCATTATTTTGTCGGTTATTTAATCGCCACTATTACCATAATCAATATATCTTTTTTAACCCTGCCATTAACACCCAAAATATTCAAACAGAATGCCCTGATTACCGAAGCTATTATCCAACTCAATATGGCTTAGATGTCGAAGTCAAACGTCTCTTACTTGACATTCCTATTGAACTACCCTTTGAAGACTTAAACAGAGACACGCAACATATTGTACAAGCTATTGAGCAATATCAAACTGGTATTACCAATCTTTCTCATAATTTTCAAATCCATATTGCTTTTCCCGTATTTTATCGAAATAAAGGTGCTTATCTTGTCGGTAGAATCATCAATCATGCAACGGTTTACCCTTTTATTATTCCTTTATTAAATAAAAATGGGCAATTATTTGTTGATGCCTTTTTAAGCAATGAACAGGATATTTCCAATGTTTTTAGTTTTGCCAGAGCCTATTTTAAAGCAGACTTTCCTGTTCCTTCTGCTTTAATTCGCTTTTTACAAACCGTATTACCAAACAAAAAATTGGCTGATCTATATACAGCCATCGGCTTTCATAAACAAGGAAAAAATGAGTTTTATCGGGCGTTCTGCTACCATCTTCGTCATTCAAGTGATGAATTTATTATCGCCCCAGGTATTGAAGGGATGGTGATGCATGTGTTTACTCTGCCATCTTACCCCTACGTGTTTAAAATCATTAAAGACCAGTTTCATATCAATAAAAATATTACCCATAAAATGGTGAAACAACGTTATCAAATGGTCAAACAATTAGATCGTGTAGGTCGAATGGCAGACACATGGGAATTTTCTTATGTGGCATTTCCTTTAGCACGTTTTTCTGCAGAATGTTTGCAACAACTGGAAAATAATTGTCATAGCAACATCAGTATAGAGGATGATTGCTTAATTATTAAGCATATGTATATTGAAAGACGGATGACGCCACTGAACATATACATGACTCAAGCTAATGAGACAGAAAAAACCCGTGTTCTACAAGATTATGGGCTGGCAATTAAAGAAATTGCTGCCGCTGGCGTATTCCCTGGAGATTTACTGATGAAAAACTTTGGGGTTACTCGTCATGGGCGCGTTGTATTTTATGATTATGATGAAATTGTCCCCATAGAAGATTGTTGTTTCAGAGATATTCCACCAGCACAAACAATGGAGCAAGAGCTCTCTGCTGAACCTTGGTATTATGTTGGTGAACATGATGTTTTCCCAGAAGAGTTTGAGTATTATCTGGTTTCTGACCCTACGTTAAAAAAACAATTTAAACAGTATTACCCAGAGTTGATGCAAAGCCAGTTTTGGCAAAAAATGCAAAAAATGCATGAGCAAGGCATACTGGCGGATGTGTTTCCGTATAGTTTAAATAAGCGTTTTACGATAGAACACTCTGTAACATCAAACTAATGTTTTTATTGGCTTACTGGACCTGGGCAGCTTAAGACACCCTCTTGGCAATGCCCCATGTTATAGAGTTCTTTAATCCTTTGTTGTGTTTTTGCTCGTAAACAATCGGTATAAATCATGGGCCACACTGAACCGCCTATAACACCTGAGGCCTCAAAGTTACAATCGTGATCACGAAACTGGATCCAAGAGCGTTGTGCTTTGAGCAACAAAGGACGTTGCTTCTCTTGTAAAGATTGATAGAGCTTTTGATAGGTGTCATTCAATAGCTTATCTTGCTGTTGATATTCTTGATAAGCACAATAGTTTAAATCACCTTGAGTTAAGGTATTATGGCAGTCAATGTTTACTTTTCCTGTTTTAGCAAAAATACTTATGGGTATCAACAATAATAATGTACATAAAAATTTTTTTGTATTCTGCATAAACTGTTCCTTAAAAAATAAAGCCTTTTAAGCTATCTTAAAAAGGCTTTATTCATCACTATGTCAATAATGTTTATTTATTACAAAGCACTTATAGCGGCATCGTAATTTGGTTCTTCTGTAATTTCATTGACTAACTGGCTGTACAAAACTTTATTTTGTTCATCAAGTACGACAATAGCTCTAGCACACAATCCAGCCAAAGGTCCTGACGTTAAATTGACACCATAATTTTCTTTAAATGCTGCCCCTCTCATCGTAGACAACATAATCACATTGTCTAAACCTTCTGCACCACAAAAACGAGATTGGGCAAAAGGTAAATCTGCGGAAATACATAAAACAACTGTATTGTGTAATTTACTTGCTAACTCATTAAAGCGACGTACAGATGTGGCACAAACATCGGTATCAACACTAGGGAAAATATTCAGAACTTTGCGTTTACCCACAAAATTTTCTAAGCTTAAATCTTCAAGGGTATTAGAAACCAAAGAAAAATCGGCACCCTTGCTACCAACACTTGGAAACACACCATTAACAGAAACGGGATTACCTTTTAGATGAACATTTTGAGACATATTTACTCCTTTTCAATTTATTTGTAGTGACTGCTATTCTATACTTAATAGAACCAAACTCAAAACAGTTATTTTTACCTTATTTTGTTAAGCCAAAGCGGTATCAAGCAACATCATTAAAACAAACCCAATCATCAGCCCACCTGTTGCAAATGCTTCATGTCCCTTACGGTGTGACTCAGGAATAATCTCATGACTAATGACAAATAACATGGCACCTGCTGCAAAACCCAACCCCCATGGCAATAGTTGAGCAGAGGATGTAATAATGGTTGCGCCAATAACTGCGCCTATCGGCTCAACAAGACCTGAAAAAATACCAATTAAAATACAGGTTCTCTTTGAATACCCAGCACCCAATAATGCTAAGGCCACAACCAGTCCTTCTGGAATATCCTGAATGGCAATACCTGTTGCTAAGGTACTGCCAGCTACGTTACCTACCCCAGCAAACCCTACCCCAATAGCCAATCCTTCTGGCACATTATGTAAGCAAATAGCAAAAACAAATAACCATGTGCGTTTTAATGCAACCGCATTAGTGTCATTGTTTACATTATTTGTGAGAAAATGCTCATGAGGCAAAGCATGTTCCATAACCAATAAGAGTAAGCCACCTAATAAGATGGCGCCACCGATAACAAACCCGGCTTCCCATGGGCCAGCGCCAGTTTGTTTAATCGCTTCCATTCCTGGCAAAATTAATGAAAACACACTGGCTGCAAGCATCACCCCTGCACCAAAACCCATCATGCAATCCATCATGCGTTCACTTAAATTGCGAGAAAATAAGATAGGCAATGTTCCTAAAGCTGTTGCTAATGCAGCAACCGAGCCTCCAATAAACGCATTGAAAATATATTTTTGCTCATCTAAAGCACTAAACCATATTGCTTGAATCAATAAAAACAATAAAACCAGCATCACGGTTGATCCAACAAGAATCCAACTGTGTCTGCCTGCTTTTTTCCATAAAGGTAAATGAACAGGTGTATTGATAATCATGACTCCTTAAATGATAAAGAAAACTATTTTCTTCCTACTTGAGAATATAACAAAAAAACCTCTATCAGAAGAGGCTTTTTATACATTAAAAACAAACAAGTTTATTAAAATATTTAATTCATGCATTTTGCACAAGCGTTATGCTAAAACGGCTATTGCGCGCTGATAATCAGGCTCATGAATAATATCGCTAACTAACTCACTATAAAGTACTTTATTTTGCTCATCTAAAATAATGACAGCTCGAGCACATAATCCAGCCAAGACGCCACTTTGAATATCGACACCATAATCTGTTTTGAATTGTTTGTCTCTCAATGTAGACAACATCACAACGCGTTCTAAATTTTCTCGATGAGTAAAACGAGCATGAGCAAAAGGCAAATCGGCAGAAATGCACAGAACAGAGGTATTATGTAATTGAGCAGACATTTGCTCAAAACGACGCACAGACATAGCGCAAATACCTGTATCTATGCTAGCAATAATATTTAAAATTTTTCGTTGACCAATAAAATTTTGTAAATCAACATCTTCCAATGTTTGTGAAACCAAAGAAAAATCTTTTACCTGATCGCCTATTTGAGGAAATGAACCTTTTAAAGATACTGGTTGACCTTCCATATTGACAGTTTGAGACATGAGTGACTCTCTTCCTATTACCCATAATAAAACAGATAATAATTTACAAATTGAAACATTTTTTACTTTAAAATCAGTTTATAATATTTTGATATCAAAAATTTCCCTTTATTTAAAACAATGTCACCATACTCCATATAATTTAAATAAAAGTTAACAACAAAAATAAAATCGTACCATGCAATGCCATAACCACTCTTAATCGTACCATACAACAAAATAATTTTAAAATTAAAATTATTTTAGAATTAAACATACATAAAAATTATTTATTAAAAAAACCATTATTTTTAAATAATAGTTTTTTAAATGCCAAACTTCGAACAAAAATATTCAATGGTACAGGTCGACCAAAATAGTAACCTTGCTGTACTTTTATGCCATACTCTTTTAATTTTTCTGCTTGCTCAATTGTTTCAACCCCCTCAGCGATACAATCTAAATTAAACTTAGCAGCAATACTGATGATGCTCTCCAACAGAACGGTTGAAAAGGAATCTGTTTCAATTTTACTCACAAAATATCGATCTATTTTTAAGAAGTTCACAGAAAACTCGTTCAGATAAGATAAATTAGAATTACCCATCCCAAAATCATCTAATGCAACAGCAACATTCATTTTTTTTAACTCATGAAAAACAGCTAAAGTCATATCTGTTTTTTCAATGAGTTCTCTTTCTGTAATTTCAATCGTTAATTGCAAAGGAGCTGGCTGCATAACGTCAATAAATTTTTGACAATCGTTCACTAACTCAAAATTCAGACAATGAGAAGGTGAAATATTAAAAGCAATATGAAAGCCTGGAGGTATGGCATTTTTATAAGGTTTTAGATAATTGCCGACTTGCTCCATTAAGACTTGTGTAATGGGTACAATCAAATTAAATTTTTCAGCTAAAGGAATAAAATTATTAGGCAAAATCATTCCTGCTGTTGGGTGTATCCAGCGAATCAACACCTCCACACCAATAATTTGATGACTATCCGAAGAAACCAACGGTTGTACATAAGGCACAAACTCCCTATGTTTAATGGCATGCTTTAACATTGTTTCAGGGGAGAAAGATTTGTGCACGGTCGATTTAGCAATAAAGGCACAAAATAAAGAAGCAATCACAACAAGAAAAAGATGGGCTTTAAAACGATAAAATATATATGTAAAAATATCATTACGGTTAAATCCAGAAACAACCGTTAAGCCATTATTCACTGTTGAATTGATACGCGAAGCATAATAAAGAGGGACAGAATGATGATCAGTGTAATAACGCCCTTGGCTATCTATACCTTTTTCATACAAATACATGACCGTTTTTTCTTTAGAGTCAGATGTATAAAAAAACTTCAACATTGTTTGTTTATCTATCGTAATTAAAATACGTTTATCTTTAAATAACTCATCTGCTGTTTTATTTTGATATTCAAATACCAACACAGCCCTATTTGATAGAATAGTTCTATCAAATAACGAAATATTTCGATTCCCTATAAATTTTTGCGCCAATTTCCTTTTATCTGTTGAGTTTAAGTAAGACGAACAATAGACATAATCATCTTTAACAAAAGAAATTGAACGAAATGTAGGCAGTTGAATCACCACCTGACGTAAAGCTGGGGCACTAGAAGAACAATCATCATTAAGAAGAGGCGTCAGTAATTTTGATACATCATTTGCTAAGCTTAGCGCATGTTCAAACTCTGTGATTGTTTTTTCCGCGGAGTTTAGAGAAATTTCCTTTAAATCAACATAAGCAGTATAAAATATCCCACTTATACCCGTTAAAAATACGATAAAAAATATAATGAAGTGCGTCTTACCGTTTAATAACTTATTTGACTTAAATGCCAGTTCTTGTTCATATTTTTCTGCCATTGTCAGTAACCTCGAAGCGAAAACACCAAATAATTTAAATATTCTTTATTAATCGCTTTAAAAACATAAAAAAACCATGGCTTTTATGTAAATATAAAATATTAATTTTAAAAGTGCCGATACAAATTCTGAGCAATTATATACAAAATTTAATATCCAGATAAATAATAATTTCACTATTTACATATACAAATCATCATCTTTTTTAATTTAAAAAATACTATTTAAATTTTCTTAAAAAAAAACTATATAACGAATATTCAAACACATTATTTTTTATGCTGATTAATTTTCAATTAGGGTTTGATTTCAATCAAATGAATAACCTCACTCTTGCTCTTATAATGCCCTCACCTAAAGGTGTTTTAAAGAGTATAAGTGCTTTTTAAAATGAAACGGGAAACTGGTGCAAAACCAGTACTGCCCCCGCAACGGTAAAACTCATTTCAATACTGCTATATCACGCCACTGTTTTTATAATGGGAAGGCATAGTTTGTAGAGTCAAGTCCGGAGACCGGCCTTATGGATAACATAAATTTTTATCCTAAAAATTTATGTGTTTATTTGTATGGAGCATCGCGGGGAAGCGATCTGGACAAATGTCATGTGTACATCTTTGGCTGTCTTAATCTTTCTCTGACACTCCCTAATTTTATTTTTTGATAAAACATGAGTGCCAATTAATGAAACCAACACAATTTGCCTTATCTTTAATTGCAGCATCTATTTGCTCTTTTAGCACAGCAGCAGAAACGGATACAGCAATAATAGACGATATTATTGTCACCACCACTGCACGTGATGAAATGCGAAAAAAATCAACTTCCACAACTCAAGTAATCAATCAAGCACAAATTGAACGATCTGGTGCCAATGACTTAACAGAACTTCTGGCCCAAAATGGTGTCGGTTTTTTTAGTGAATGGACACCCGGTCAGACCTCTATCAATATCAGAGGTGCCGCAACAGACGGTCAGGGTAAAGATTTTAAAGGGCAAATTCTGGTGTTGATTGATGGGCGCAGAGCAGGAAGTGCCAATTTATCTAAATTGTCCCCTTCTGATATTTACCGTATTGAAGTAGTCCGAGGCCCCGGCTCCGTTATTTATGGTAGTCAAGCCATGGGTGGTGTGATTAATATTATTTTAAAAAATGGGCATAATACCAATGGCGGTAAATTATCTTTTTCTACTGGTTCTTGGGGGCTGGCACAAGGACACGCTCAGTACGGATGGGAAAGTGAAGATGGCAAACTAAGTGCTTATCTTGGTTTAAATGCAGGAACACGTGACTCATACAAAGCGGGTAAAAATGGTACAAAACAGCAAAACACAGGTTGGGAGCGCTATGGTGCCACAGGTGCATTCGGTTGGCGTGTTTCAGATCAAGATCAATTGGATCTAACACTTAGGACAGACGGGATTTATCATGTAGGCTTTCGCGGATCCAGTGCCAATTACCATGCAACAGAAGATCGTTATAATGAATCAGCAGATTTAATCTGGCAGCACGGACAACAAGACGAGGACAATTTAAGATGGAAAGCACATGGTTACTGGGTAAAAGATGTAGATGACTTTAAATGGGCATCACCTACGACAGCAAAAACCAGCTTAGATCATAATAAACGCAAGCTTTCTATTGCGGGTATCAAGCTACAACCTATATTTAACCCATTTGAAAGCAATGAATTGCTATTAGGCTTTGATGCGGAAAAAAGTTGGCTTCGTTCAGACAGAAAACGTATTGGTTTAAATGGTGCCTCAATAAGTCAAGTTGCACCTTTTGATAATAATCAAACAGAAAAAGTATTTGGTTTTTATGCTGAAGACACGCAAAAATTATTTGATGACCGTCTGATTTTGCGTTCAGGTGTTCGTTATACACATGGGAAAACCAGCTACGATGCAACGCCCAATCTTAAAAACCAATTAACAGGTAGTGCCAACTATCATAAAACCACATGGAGCTTTGGCGCCAATTATCAAGTGAACTCTTTACTGAATTTACGCTCAAGTATTGCAACGGGTTTTCGCTCTCCCACCTCATCTGAACTGGGCGCAGATTATACAACCTTAGCAGGTTCACAAATTTATGGTAATCGCTCTTTAAAACCTGAAACAAACCAACAGGTTGAAATTGGTGCCACACTGACAGATTCTAAATGGCGAATAGACTTGGCTTTATTTGAAAATAAAATAAAAGACCGTATCATCACTATCCCCAGAGCCAATTCTGTTGGTGGTGTGACCGTATCAGATTACATAAACAACCCTGGTGATGTTGTGGTGCATGGCCTTGAAATCAATAGTCAATTTACTTTAGATCGTCTATTAAATATCCAAAATGGCTGGAATTGGAGTGTACTCTTAAATGGTTCTTGGAACTTTCATATGAAGGACAAAGGGGTATCATCTGAACGAAATACAGACAAACCACAACGCATGTATCGATACCAAGCTTCCGTAACCAACCAATTTGGCCAAAACAACGCCCGTTTTCCATGGAATATTCAATTAAATGGTATTTTACGTGGTCCAATGTGGTATGACACAGAAGAAAAGCTGATTGCCTCTGCTGAACCAAGCAGCAGTTATATTCACCGTAAATCACCATTTTGGGTATGGAATTTAAGAGGAGAAGTAGAAGCCACCAAACAACTGAGTTTTTATGCAGAAGTGACAAATCTATTTAATAAAAATGAACACCCTATTTTTATTGCCCTTGATAAACAGCCTTATCTATTACAGCCCTCTTCTTCTAATGGTGGTTTGGGCACATCCATGCCCGGTAGAGCATTTAATGTTGGGGTAAATTATTATTTCTAATTATATCGTTCAATGCTTTTACTTTCTAACAGCCCTTTTTTGCCTAGGTATTCATTTTGCTCAGGCAAAACTGCCCTACACTGTGTTAGACAGTTTAGGGCGGCAGGTTTCAGTCAAAACACAGCCAAAAAGAATCATCACTATTTTTTCATCCAACACAGAAATCGTCACGGCATTAGGACTAACTGATCAAATCGTCGGTATTGATGCTTACACTTACTACCCTGATGCCATCAAAAACAAACCGAAAATAGGTGGTCGTTTAGGATTTTCATTGGATAAAATCATTCAACAACAACCTGACCTTGTTATCATGACAACAGCAAGACAAGCAACACACCAACTCATTAAACCGCTTGAAAAAATGAGTATTCCTACAGTTGTTTTAGAAAGCAGAAATATTGATGAAATACTTCAAAATATCAAATTAATTGCCCATTTAACAGGAAAAGACAAAGAAGGCCAAATTTTAATAGAACACATGCAAACTCGCTTAAAAAAAGCAACAACCAAACCTCAATCTTATAAAAAACCAAAAGTGGTTTTATTAACAGGCAAAGTGGGCAATGGTCTGCTGTTAGCCACACGGTCAAACAACTATACCGCCGATATTTTACTGAAAGCAGGCGCTATTTTGGCTTTAGATGAAAACAACACAAACAAAACACCACAATTATCACAAATTTCACCTGAAGTTTTATTATCAACCAATCCTGATATATTACTTTATGCTGGATCGGCAAAAGATTTAGCCCAATTATCTTCTATACCAGGTTGGCAGCAAATGAAAGCGGTCAAAAATAAAGCAGTTTATATTGTTCCCCGTTCAGAATTACTGATTCCTGGACCAAGAGTTATTAATGGGGTCGAACGACTGGCACAACTGTTTGATCAATGGAATAGAAAACAGTGAAAACATATTTAATTATTGCTTTTTGTTTATTTCTGGCACTTATATTAGGGGTGTGCGCAGGCCATACTTGGTATAACCCCATAGAGGTGATTCTTGCTTTTAATCAGGAACAGTCATTATCCGCACAGTTGTTGATACAGTGGCGTTTACCCAGAGTCATCACCGCAAGCATTATTGGCTTATTACTTGGTTTAAGTGGCACCATTTTTCAAGGTGTCTTTCGTAATCCATTGGCCGAACCTTGGTTATTGGGCTCTTCTGGTGGTGCAGCAGTTGGGGCCACAATAGCCCTGCTCATTCCTTTGGGTATTTCATTAAACGTAAGTTTACCCCTATTTGCTTTTTTAGGGGCATTTGGCGCCATTATTATAGTATTGAGTATAGCAAGAATAGCAGGCTCATTAGACACCACTACTTTACTTTTAGCCGGAGTTGCTATTAGCGCTGTATTAAGTGCCATTCGTTCTTTTTTAATGATGGCCTTATCAAATGAGAGCATCAGTCTACAAGTGGTATTAAGCTGGTTATTAGGTGGCGTGCAAACCCCCAGTTGGCCTGGCCTCATTTTGGTTACTTTCATCACAATATGCTGCTTTGCTTTAGCTTTATGGCTCAGCCAAGGTCTGGATTTACTGGGTTTGGGTGAAACCATGGCAAAAGCATTTGGTTTATCAACAACACACTTTACAATTTATGCTTTATTAATTGGTTCAGCCATTGTGGCATGTGCCGTTGCTTTAGGTGGTATAGTCGCTTTTGTTGGTTTAGCCGCGCCCCATATTGGCCGTTGGCTTTGCGGCACCAGCCATAAAAAGCTCTTACCCGTTTCTGCCACTATTGGGGCAATTATTGTGGTTGTTGCAGATGCGCTTGCGCGTAGTCTTTTGCCACCTGGGGAAATTCCTTTAGGATTAATTACGGCTTTAGCGGGCGGTCCTTTTTTTATTATTTTACTTGCAAAACAGGCCAGAAAATGAGTTTAACCATCCAAAATGTTATTGTCCAAAAATCTGGACAAAATATCTTACAAATAGACTCTTTATCTCTTCCTCAAACAGGCTCAATTGCTTTAATTGGCCCAAATGGTGCAGGTAAATCAACTTTATTAAAAATAATGGCTGGTCTTGAATCAATCAACCAAGGAGCAGTATTATTAAACCAGCGCCCTATTCAATCATTGTCGGGGGGACAACGAGCAAGGGAAATTGGCTTTATTCCCCAGCATTTTGAGCCATGTTGGAACCAAACCGTCGAAGAGCTCATTAATTTAAGTGCTAGTCGAACCACCTCTCCCAAACAATCACAAGAACAAATATGTCATCAATTTAATTTAACGGCCTTATTAAATCACCACTGGAATACACTATCAGGTGGAGAGAGAGCCAGAGTTTTATCTGCAATGGCTTTAGCTGGCAACCCACCTATTTTATTTGCGGATGAACCCGGAGCAGCTTTAGATATCAAACACCGTTTACAAATCATCAACTCTTTTAGCCAACGTGCACACGATCATTTAGTTGTCGTTTGTTTACACGAGCTGGATTTGGCTTTTCGCTTTTTTGATCAAGTTATCCTATTGGAAAAAGGTCAAATGACTTTTTATGGTTCATCTAAAAGCCTACTGCATAGTGCTCAATTAGATCAGGCTTTTGATGTTGTATTTGAACGTATTTTTATTGAAGATGGATACCATTTACTCCACGCCAAAAAATTTAATATATAAAAATTTATTTAATTTAATCAAAATTAATCAATACCAAGTTTGTTAATTTTGATTAAATGTCAGAATTAAACAACAATATTAAAGTTTAAATATTAAATCATCCCCACAAATTCATTAATATTAATTTATAATAAAACATAAAAATTCTCAATATTTAATTAAATAAATATCATTCAAACATTTAGAAATAAAATCCTTAGAAAACATTACACTATAAAAAACATAATAAAAACATCAAAACAAATGAATAATTCAAAATGAATATAGAAAAATTATAGAAAAATAAAAATGATACATTTTTACTATCAAATCAATAATTTTAATTATTCAACATAAAAAATCATCCAATTTAAAATGTAAGCTAATGTAAATTAACATAATATGTTGTCATCCTTATATGGCTTTATTTTTTAATGTAATATAATTACTCCTAATATTTTTATTTTAAACTTACATAAATTTACGTCAACCATGATGAAATCACCTAAAAAGCTTAATAAACATACCAAAGGCTCTCTTAACCTAAAAAGAAAGCTTATTGTTTTAGGCATCGCAACATTACCATTGCCCTCATATGCGGCAGATTCATTTTGGAACAACAGTACGGAAGATAATCAATTTTTTAATGAAAATAATTGGGACACCAATACGACACCAAATCTAGAAGGTAATCTTTATATTAACGATACTGCAGGGCAAACGGTTGAATTAATATTTGATGATACAAACCATACAGGAGTTAACGGAGACTCATCCTCCACTCTTTACATTGGATCAGGGACGGGCAATACAGCAGATATAGAAATTGATTATCAACGAGATGACGATTCCAATTCTAGTTATCCAGGAGATGCTTATATAGCCGGCTCAATGGCAGTTGGTACAAATGGAGGCAAAGGTACCGTAACGTATGAATATGATCGAGAACGCTCAGCTAGAATACAATTATATGGTAGCTTAAATATTGGTTCTGGTTTAAACAGTAATGGCACAGTTACACTGATTGGTTCAGGCAAAACTTCAGCAGAGCAATTTATGAGTTATTCAGCTTTAACTACCTCTGCTCTTCATATTGGCACAAATGGTGGGACGGGTACATTAAATATAGATGGTAGCAGTATACAATCTGATGACCAATACTATCAGGGTGAGCCTGACCGATATGCCTTTTCTTTAGGAAATGGTTTAAACAATGGTGTGCGTAGCAATGGAACAATGAACGTTTTAAATGGTGGAAAAGCAGCTATAGCCTTACAGGCTATATATGAAGACACTTCCTCTATTATTGGACATGATGGGGGCTATGGTACGTTAAATGTGTCAGGTACTAAAGTTGAAAATGGAGAATTTTTACAAAGTAGAATCTACTTTGGAAATGGTCTTGAAGTTGGCAATGGCAATGGTAGTATTGGTTCAATTAATGTGCTTAATGGTGGCCTATTAAATACCATGTCTCCAAGAATTAATTACGACTCAAATACATCTGCTTACTTAGGGATTAATGGTGGTAATGGTTCAGTACTGGTCTCAGGTGCAGGCAGTATCTGGCAAGTATCTGGCCGAACAGAAGTTCAAGCAGAAATTCCAGCAGAATACAACGAAATTGGTGAGCTACATATTGGTGAAAGTGGTATTGGCAATTTAACCATTGCGAATGCTGGTATCGTGTCTATTGGTCGCACAGGATATGAATATAATCAGAATGGAAATGGGGGTGGGGGTGTATCACCCATTTTTGATAACTCTATACTAGGAAAAGTCTACTTAGGTGTGCAAACAAATGGTACGGGTACATTAAATTTTGGCGCAGCGGAAGGACAAGCAGCCCAAGCGGTAGGCACTTTAGAGGCTAAGTCTGTTATCTTTGGTGCAGGACAAGGTTCTGTCGTATTCAATCATACCGATCAAACAGGTAACTACAGCTTTGATACAGAGCTGGTGAGCAGCACTGCTGGTCAAGGCACCATTAAAAACATCAACGGGGTCACCCTATTTAATACCGATCAAACAAACTTTTCAGGTAAAACCGATATTGTTGGGGGCACCTTTGTTGCCAACAGCACCTTAGGTGGAACCGTTTCTGTGTCTTCTCAAGGCACTTTAGCAGGTATCGGCTCTGTGGGCAGCACCACATTACACAGTGGAGGCAATATCGCTCCGGGAGAATATGGCTCTTCTGCTCCAGCAACCCTCACCATTGATGGTGACTTGACTACTCAAGCAGGTTCCACTTATACCACCAATATCACAACCGATACTTCATTAGCCTCACCTTATGTAGCCGATGTTATTTTGGTTAATGGTGATGCTTATTTAAATGGTGGCACCATTAAACCCGTTGCCTCAGGTGATTTTACCCTTTATACCGAAGGCAGCCGTTGGAAAATCCTAGAAGCAACAGGCAGTGTTATTGGTCAATTTGATGGGGTACAAAAGCTGGCCTTTGTGAACTTAACCCATGACTATGATCCTCAAAATGTTTACTTAGTCGTCACTCGCAATAGTGTTGGCTTTTGTACTGAGGGCATGACAGATAACCAATGTTCTGTAGGTAAAGATATTGAAGAACAAGGTGATGGCGATATTTATGACCTGATCACCTCACAACAAACCATAGAAGATGCAAAAAATGCCTTTGATCAGTTGTCAGGAGAAATCCATGCTTCAGCTAAAGGAGCATTACTGGAGGACAGTCGTTTCTTAAGAGAAGCCATCAATAAACGCTTACAAAGCAGCAGTAATGGTGTTTGGGTTCACACCTTTGGCTCATGGGGTAAGTTTAAAGGCAATGATAATGCAGCAGATTTAAAACGAGATATAGGTGGTTTCTTCCTAGGAGCAGACAAACAGTTAGGAGAACAATGGCAAGTAGGCTTTATGGGCGGTTACAGTAGAGCGGAGCTTGATGTAGACAACAGACACTCAAATGCAGATAGAGATGACGCCCATATAGGTGTGTACACACAAGGACAATGGGGTAATGCTTCTGTTCGATTGGGTGCAGGTCATAGCTGGCATGACTTCTCCACGACCCGAAACATTGAGTTTCCTGGCTTAAAAGACAGAGTCACCGCCAATTACGATGCACAAACCACACAGGTTTTTGCTGAAGGCAGCTATAAATTCCAAGTAGGCAAAACCACCGAATTAGAACCGTTTGTCAGTGGTGCTTATGTTCACTTAAAAACAGATGGTTTTACTGAAAAAGGTGGCGTAGCAAAACTGATGAGTGACGCAGATAAGAGTGATATATTCTTCTCGACTATAGGCACAAAAGCGACGCATCAATTTGAGCTAGGCAAAGGTCAGCCAGCCAAAGTATGGGCGAAGGCAGGTTGGCGCCATGCATTTAATCAAAAGGATACGGTTGCGAATTTAAGTTTCCAAAGTAGCGGCAAAGGATTTGAGGTTAAAGGACCCCCCATTGAAAAGAACACGGCCGCGCTTGAGTTTGGTATGGAGGCAAGTTTAAGCAAGAACACGAATATAGGATTAATGTATAATGGTCAAATTGGCGCTGACACTCAGGATCATGGTGCTAAAGTTTATTTTAATTGGGTGTTTTAAATAACGGTTCAATACTGAACCAAACAGGAACAATCAATGAACCAGAATGCAAATCGTCCTAATCTGGCTGGTATCCCTATTTACATAGAAACCAATGGTTACCTATTGCGCAGCTTAACCCCTGCTGATATTACAGAGGCTTTTCTTACATGGATGAATAGCACTGAGATGATGGAGGGGCTAAATTTACCTCCCATCAATTTTTCAGCACAACAACTATCTGATTATATAAAGCAATTTGATCATAAAACAAATTACTTTATTGGGATTTTTGATCAAAAAAATGACCATTTGCTGGTTGGTTTTTATACAATCGATATTAATCTTGCTCATAAGGTGGGTCATATTACCGCTGGTGTTGGTGAAGCTGCTTATTCAGGTAAAACCGTGTTTTGGGCGACCATTGATGCATTACTGGATCACTTTTATTTTTATCGTGATTTACATAAAATGGTGGCGCGTGTGCTTTCTAAAAACAAAAAAATGCTCTTTTGTTTTGTCAATAACCCACGTTTTGAACTGGAAGCCGTTTTAAAAGAAGAATGTCTGTCTCCAACATCAGAGAGAGTAGATATTCTGCTGTTCTCTTCTTTTAGACCTAAGAAAACATAATCATGAGCTCTTCTGAATTAACTGTCACCCCCACAACCAGTTCTGTGCCAATCAAGCATGGTGATTTCGCCACAACCATTGAGGCACTGACTTATGCAGCACAAACAGATGCAGGCTTTAATTTTTTTGATGTTTCTGGCCAGTTAACAGATGTTTTATCATATAAACGACTACAACAACAATCAATGCAGGTTGCCGTATATTTACAGCAATTAAACATACCTAAAAACAGTAGAATGGCTATTGTTGCACAAACTTCGTCAGAATTTTTGATTTTATTTTTTGCCTGCCAATATGCGGGGATTATTCCTTGCCCTCTGGCTTTTTCATTAAATTTAGGTGGGGGCTTAGCCTATATTGAAAAACTCACGGGCTTACTCAAAAATATTCATGCCACAGTAGTTGCTTGCCCAGATTATTTGGCAGAGCTGATCAAACAAGCAGCTGATACAACTGAAACACCTTTTTTTACTTTTGAAACACTAATCGAACAAGGCAAAAATCAGGATGATGGTATTCAAGCATCCGATTTATCCCCTTTTTTAATGGATGATGCAGCTTATATCCAATTTTCATCTGGTTCAACCACCAGTCCTAAAGGTGTACAAATTACCCAAAGAGGACTACATGCAAATATACATACCGTTTTGAAATATGGTATGAAATTACGAGCAGAAGATCGCTCTTTTAATTGGCTTCCCTTTCACCATAATATGGGCTTAATTGGTTTTGTTCTGGCTTCTGTATATGGACAACGCTCTGTTGATTGCTTAAGTGCAGAGAATTTTATTCAAAACCCTCTACTTTGGCTTAAACTGATGTCTACCTATAAAACCTGTATTACTTTTTCTCCTGTTTTCGGCTATCAGTTGGCCATGAAAAAATTTATGGAGGCAGAAGAAAAGCCACTATTAGATTTATCGTCACTTCGAATTGCTGGTATTGGCGGAGACATGATCAGCTCAGAAGTACTGAAACAATTTTCACACTGCTTTGCCTCTTCTGGCTTTAAATATCAGGCCTTTTTACCCAGTTATGGTTTAACCGAAACCACTTTAGCTGTATCAACAGCAAATGTAGATACTGGCCCAGTAACAGGTATGCTAAAACAGAGTATTCTTGAAAAAGAAATTGTTTCATGTGGTCAACCACTACCAGGTTTTGAGGTTAAAATCATCGATCCAAATACACAAGAAGTATTACCTGAACAAAAAGTGGGACAAATATGGGTAAAAGGTGAAAGTACCGTCTCAACTTATATTGATCATGAACATGAAATTTTAACAGATGCTCAAGGATTCATTTATACAGGTGATTTAGGCTATTTTGAGCACAAAGAACTGTTTATCAGTGGCAGAGAAAAAGGCGTCATTATCATCAGGGGCAGAAATATTTGGTCTCAAGATGTTGAATGGGCTCTATTACAAGAACTCCCAGAACTAAGTAACAATAGCATTGCAGCAATTGGTATACATGAACATACACATGCCGAAGAAACTTTATTGATCATTGTCAGCCTTTCTGGACACAAAAACTTAGATCAAGGCACACTCACCAGCACAATTCAAAGAATCATTAATCAAGTCATTGGTGTACAAACCAAAGTTGTATTTGTTATGGCCCCTCTTCCTTTGACCTCTTCTGGCAAACTGGCTCGTGCAAGAATCAAAGAAAATTATTTAATAAACGGCTTTACACAGGCCTGAGATTTGTTAAAGGTTATATTTAAAATGGATTATTTACTGATTGCGAAAAAAATTCTGGCTAAACACTTACAAGTACCTGTTGAACAGATTAAAGACAATGACACCATTGAACAGATCAATCAATTAGACAGTGTGATATTTGCAGCAATAGTGATGGATGTAGAAAGACTTCTGAAAAAAGAAATAGATGTCAGACAATGGCTATCACTTTCATCTGTACAAGATTTGGCTAATATTATAAAAAACAATCATCAACAATAAAATTGCTTTACAGTTTTTTATACATATACGCTGCACCATCTCCATAACACGCTAACTTTTTGCCCATGTTTTTTTCAACAAAATGATAATTTTGTTTTTGCCAGTATGTCACGGCTTGCCCTAATGATACTAATGAAGCATAAGACAATTGCTTCTCCCGAGCATTCTTCTCTGCCTTATTTAATAGACCACGAGCCACACCCAACCCTTGTGCCTGAGGTATCACAGCACAGTCGTGAACAAACCATGAATTGGCTTTTGTTGGAATATCTGCTAAAACTTCATTTAATTGTGGCGGATAATCAATTTGCCAAGGATAACTGATTAAATAGCCAATTAATAGCCCTCGTTGCTCTGCCACTAGGCACAAATTTGGCGATAATTGTAAACGATTTAAATAAAAGTCAGCATCTTCTAATAAGGATTCTGGATATACTAGGGTTTGCATCGTTAAGACAGCCTGTATATCAGACGCTTGCATTTGTCGAACAAAAAAATCCATCACATTGATTCTAAATAAAAAACTAATTATAACACAAATATAAGTGTCTATTTTAAACCGTTCTAATACTCATTTACACACGATGAGAAAAAAAGCCACCGAAATCATTCGGTAGCCAAAATCTTCACCTTACACCTTATTTACTTCTTCAATTTCTTGGTCTAACCAATTGCCATGCTCTGCCAAGATAACCGACTACAGCAAATCCACTCCACACATGCACCAAACGAGTAAAGGGGAAAATCACAAATAAACTCATCCCCATAAACAGGTGTAATTTAAAAATAGGTGACGCATCAATAATAAAGCTGGCAGCATCACCCCTAAAGGTCACAATATGTTGAGCCCAAGTCATTAACAATACCATCTCATGTCCATCAGTATGCTGTGCTGAGACAAAAATTGTTGCCAAACCCAATAATAAAGTTAAGATTAACCAAACTAAAACCAGCTTATCACGCCAAGTGCTGTTTGCTGCCAAACGACTCGAACCAAAACGGCGGAAAATCAAAATCAAGAGACCAACCAAACACATTACCCCCATAATACCACCTGCAACCATGGCAATGATTTGTTTGGTACCATGACTAATACCTAAGGTATCCCAAACCACAACTGGCGTCAGCAACCCAACTAAATGCCCAAAAAATAGGCCTAAAATACCAATATGAAATAAGATATTACCTAATCTTAATTGGCCTCGATACAATGTTTGGCTTGATTCGCTTTTCCAGCTATATTGATCACGTTCAAAACGAGCCAAACTACCTAAAAAGAATATCGCCAACGCGATATAGGGATAAATCCCAAAAACAAATTGATGTATATAGTTCATTTTTATTTCCTCTCAAAAGACTGCCTAGCTTAGGCTGGCTTTCTTTGTGGATAAAATTTAATGGTTTCGGTTAATGATGACATATTATTTTGTAATAAAGGCTCAACACCATCTACACCTAGCCCAAATTTTTCTAATGCTTCATCCATATCACGCACAGGTGGCACAGTTAAAGGTTCAGCCTGAATAGGTGATAATGCCTCTAATACCTGAAAGATGCCAGCATACACTGAAGTATTGTTTTGTAATTTTTGCCCAATATACGCAATGACATGAATGGCTTCACCCAAATAAGCAGCCGCTTTTTCTGGTTCGCAAACCGATAAAAACTCTAAGAATAAGGGTAAATAGTCAGGTAACTCATCCCCAATTGGCTCAAATCCATACTGTTGATATTCCTGCATCAAATCAACCAATGCTTGACCTCTGGCTCTATCCTCCCCATGTAGATGCTCAAACAGATGCAAAGCATGAGTAGGTGTTCGATCAAAGGTTTGCACATAGTTTTCCTGTAAGGAAATCAAATCCTGTTCTTGTAATTGTTCAATTAAAGGCATTAAAGCAGAACAATCAATACCGCTCTGGTTTATACGCTCTTTAATCTCATCTAAACCACTGATCAGGTCATACTCTGGATAACAAAGTAAAACAGATAAAATTTTATAAATTTCCATTGTTTAATCCTTTGCTGCATTTGAGCCGCTATTTTTTTGTGCTCTTAAACCATGAAATATAATTGGGCTTGCTTTTTTCTTACCAAATAAACTACCTTCACTGACACCATCAGAACAGCCATTGCCAAAACTAAAGCCACAAGATGCTTTCTCTTCAAAGGTATTTTCTACCATTTCTTTATGCGTTGTTGGAATCACAAAGCGATCTTCATAGTTAGCAATAGCCATGACTTGATACATTTCTTCAACCTGTTCTGCTGTTAAATGAGTATTGGCTAAGGTGTCCAAATTAACTTGCTGTTCAACTGATTTAGAGCGCATGTAGCGACGCATTGCAATCATGGTTTCTAATGCTTCTAACACAGGCTCTTCTTTGCCAGCTGTCAGTAAGTTGGCTAAATACTTGATCGGAATCCGTAAATCTTTAACATCTGGGATAATGCCATTTTCACCAACCAAACCATTTTCAACGGCTGATTGAATTGGGGACAATGGAGGGATATACCAAACCATAGGTAAAGTACGGTATTCAGGGTGTAATGGGAACGCAACCTTCCATTCCATAGCCATTTTATAAACAGGTGAATTTTTAGCAGAATCAATCCAGCTTTGTGGAATACCTTGTTTTAATGCTTCCTCTTGTACTTTTGGATCATTTGGATCAAGGAAAACATCTAATTGTGCTTGATAAAGGTCTTCTTTATTTTCCACTGAAGCTGCTTCTTCAATTTTATCTGCATCATAAAGCAATACACCTAAGTAACGGATGCGTCCAACACAGGTTTCAGAACATACTGTTGGCTGACCGCTTTCAATACGTGGGTAACAGAAAATACATTTTTCAGCCTTACCACTTGTCCAGTTATAGTAGATTTTTTTATAAGGACAACCAGACACACACATACGCCATCCACGGCATTTGTCTTGATCGATCAGAACAATGCCATCGTCTTCACGTTTGTAAATCGAACCTGAAGGACAACTGGCCACACAAGTAGGGTTCAAACAGTGCTCACAAAGACGAGGCAAATACATCATGAAGGTATTTTCAAACGCTGCATGCATATCTTTTTGGATGCCTTCAAATAAGGCATCTTTTGCACGTTTGTGAAACTCTCCGCCTAAGTCGTCTTCCCAGTTTGGCCCCCATTCTATTTTGTCCATTTTTTCGCCAGTCAAAACAGAAATAGGTCTGGCTGTTGGTGGTGTATTGACTTCAGGCGCGTTTTGTAAACGCTCATAATCATAAGTAAATGGTTCGTAATACTCATCAATCTGCGGTAAATTGGGGTTGGCAAAGATATTAGCCAAAATTTTCAATTTACTGCCTTGACGTGGCTCTAGTTTGCCATTGCTTTTTCTGACCCATCCGCCTTGATATTTATCTTGATTTTCCCATTCTTTTGGGTAACCAATACCAGGCTTGGTTTCAACATTATTAAACCAAGCATATTCCACACCATCACGGCTGGTCCATACGTTTTTACAAGTCACTGAACAGGTATGACAACCAATACATTTATCCAGATTCAGCACCATGCCAATTTGTGCTCTAATTTTCATCACTATATTCCTTTAGTTGTTTCTTCAATGTATTCATAAAAC
Organism: Neisseria sp. Ec49-e6-T10; assembly: GCF_051132615.1. Lineage (GTDB taxonomy): Bacteria > Pseudomonadota > Gammaproteobacteria > Burkholderiales > Neisseriaceae. The sequence continues at coordinate 3,198,985 of NZ_CP152375.1, forward strand.
CACGTTTAAATGTTTGGTTGTTTCTTTTCCTCTTCCATCCAGTCAACCTTCTTCATTTTACGTAGCACAATAAATTCATCACGATTCGAACCAACTGTTCCGTAATAGTTAAAGCCCCAAGAGAGTTGTGCATATCCGCCAATCATATGAGTTGGTTTAAGCACAGTTCGTGTGACTGAATTATGGATACCACCTCGTTTACCTGAAGTTTCTGCACCAGGCACATTGACAATTTTTTCTTGGGCGTGATACATCAAAATCATGCCTTCTGGTACACGTTGGCTAACCACAACACGGGCAGTTAATGCACCATTTACGTTAAAGGCTTCTACCCAATCGTTATCCACTAAACCTGCTTTTTGAGCATCAATCTCTGAAATCCAAACATGAGGACCACCACGAGATAAAGTCAACATACGTAAATTGTCTGAATAAGTACTGTGAATGCCCCACTTTTGATGTGGTGTTAAGAAATTCAAGACAATTTCTTTTTCACCATTACTGTGTTTACCCAATACTTTTTCTGTAGTTTTCAGATCAATTGCTGGTTTATACACAC